>NZ_JBHVJT010000056.1:66054-67075 GCF_042798815.1 Kitasatospora sp. NPDC057738
ACCGCCCGTCGGGAGAGGCACCAACCTGGGAACCATCTGGGCAACCCCCCCTCCCCCACCTTCCCCTGGGTGGTCCCGTGGGCCCGCCCCCCCCCCCCGGGGGGGCCCCCCCCCCGCCGGCGTGCCGCCAGCGCCAGCACGGCGTAGGCGAGGAGCAGGATCACCACCGCCACGATGCCGTCCAACCAGAAGTGGTTCGCCGTCACCACCACCACGGCCACCGTCAGCACCGGATGCAGCACCATCACCCATCGCAGTGAACTGCGCGACACCCGGATCACCGCGACCGCCGCCAGCACGCACCAGGCGACGTGCACCGAGGGCATCGCCGATAGCTGATCGGCCACCACCACACCGCCGACCGCGCCGCCGTAGACCGACTGCCCGTACTGGGCGGCCACGTCGACGAAACCGCTCTCCGGCAGCATCCGCGGCGGCGCCACCGGGATGAACTGCACCAGCAGGCAGACCGCGGTCGTGATCACCACCGTGTTGCGCACCCACGCGTAGCGCTCGCGGTGCCGCACGAACACCCAGAGCAGCACACCCAGCATCACCGCGAAGTGCATGGCCGCGTAGTAGTAGTTCGCCAGCCTCACCAGCACCGGGTACGGCGTGACCGCCCGCTGCCAGGACGCCTCGTCCGGCAGCCCGACCACCTGCTCGGTGTGGTGGATCCAGCTCGCGCGGTCCAGCGCGTGGTCCGTACTCATCACCGAGAGGTGCCCGACCAGCTGCCAGAGCGCGAACAGCGCCAGCAGCGTGCCGGCCTCCCGCAACAGCGCGGACAGCGCCGGCTTCCGGCCCCTCGCCGCGGCGTAAGCGCCCGCGTGGAGGCCGATGGCGGCGGCCCCGGCGGACTGCCAGGTCAGGGTCAGGTTCTGCATTGGCAGAGGGTAACGCAAAAAGCCCCTTCCCGGTTGGGAAGGGGCTTTTCTGAATAATTGTTCGGCGGCGTCCTACTCTCCCACAGGGTCCCCCCTGCAGTACCATCGGCGCTGTAAGGCTTAGCTTCCGGGTT
>NZ_JBHVJT010000057.1:0-39184 GCF_042798815.1 Kitasatospora sp. NPDC057738
AACTCGATCCACCCGTCGCTCGCCGAACGCCCCTGCACCCACTTCGTGTTGACACCGTTCAGATCCGCCTTGTCAGCGGCCACCGTCCCCCACTCACGGCTTCCGGCGCCCTGGTACACGTTGAGGCCGGCGGGCGGGAACTCGATCCACCCGTCGCTCGCCGAACGCCCCTGCACCCACTTCGTGTTGACACCGTTCAGATCCGCCTTGTCAGCGGCCACCGTCCCCCACTCACGGCTCCCGGCGCCCTGGAACACGTTGAGGCCGGCGGGCGGGAACTCGATCCACCCGTCGCTCGCCGAACGCCCCTGCACCCACTTCGTGTTGACACCGTTCAGATCCGCCTTGTCAGCGGCCACCGTCCCCCACTCCTGCTGTCCGTCCTTGCGCACGTTCACGCCGGACTGCGGGAAGTCGATCCACCCCTTGCCGGAGTCGCGGTCCCCCACCCACGTGGTGTTGATGCCGTTCACGCTGATCTTCTCGGCCGTGACCGTTCCCAGGTCGTTGCCGGCGCCGTGGCCGACCTTGATCCCGTCCGACGGGAACTGGATCCACCCGGCACTGCCGTCCCTGCCCCGCACCCACGCGGCGGTCACGGTGTCGACGTCCGCCGTGGCGGCGGAGACCGTCCCGGGCGCGTCGGAGTCGTTCCGCACCTGCGCACCCTGCGCGGTGAGGACGACCCGGCCCCGGTCCGTCGTCCCCTCCACCCACGGGGTGTGCACCCCGTCGGTCGCCGTCACGCCCTCGAACTCGGGGCTGCGCAGATGGACGGTGGTGGTCAGGATGTAGCCCGGCTGCTGCCGGCTCGGCGAGGTGGCGATCAGGGTGTAGGTGGCGTCCCGCTTCGGCTCCTGGCCCGGCTTCGGCGACCACTGCCAGCCGGCCGCCGTCCCGGTCCTCGGCGGGACCGGTTCCGGGGGGCCGTCCGGGCCCTGGATCTGGTACGTGAGGTCGTCGGGGCCGCTCCACTGCAGGACGACGTCCTTGCCCGCGGCCACCAGGGACGCCCTGGGCCGGAAGTTGCGCGGCACCTTGGGTTCCCGCTTGAGCAGGCTCAGGGTCACGGGGTTCGTCTTCACCCAGGGGCCGTTCGCGGCCCGCTCCGCCACCCGCAGCAGGACCAGGCCCGCCTTGGCGGAGACCGGGAAGCCCTCCAGCACCAGGACCAGCGAGCCGCTTCCCTTGAACACGGAGCGGCCGGGGTCCCGGGCGGCCACCCTGAGGAGACCCGTCGTGGGGTCCCAGCCGACCGTCGGCTCGTCCGCCGGGTCCGTCGCGCTGTTCTGCGCGATCCGCACGGCGACCGCCTTCGGATCCGGCGTCAGGTCGCCGTCCTTCTCCCCGAAGGGCACGCGCACCTCGGTGGAGAACCAGAGCGCGTCGTCGGTGGTCGGATTGGAGACGACGAGGTAAACGGCTCCCCGCGATTCCTCACCCGCCTCCGACACCTGGAGCGGAGCCGGGTCGGTGAGGATTTCGTAGTTCAGATATGCCACCGCTGAAAACCCCCTGCTTCTGCTGTGCGGGCGCTCGCCCCCCACGGGCACGGCCCCTGTACCAGCACTGTCCTGCCGGACAGAAAGCGGGGAAGCCCGATTCACCGCATGCGGCGAGAACCGGACCCGCACTGGCCGAAAGCGGGATCGCCCGATTTCCGGCCTCCCGGTTTCCCACGCGGCACTTCAGACCCGGAGAATGCGCAATCACCCGGCGGCATCAGCGGTTGTCATCGATTGTCGGCCGTTCGATCCCACTGGTCGGCCCGCAGCAGCGGGGATTCACCCTGCCGGAATTCCGTGGAGGCGCAGCCGGCCCGGGTGTCCGGGCGCGAGGACCGCTCCGGTGAGGACGACGAACCGGGCTCCGTCCATCCTCGCCGTTCGGGGCGTCCCGGGTTTGGGCACGGCATTGACCTTTCCGGTTCACGAGGGCGCCGTCTCCACCGGCCGCGCGGCAGCCGGCACCGCCGCGGTGCCGGTGCCGTCCGGGGCCTCGAAGCGCACGGTGGGTTCGAAGTTGGCGCGGCGGGCCGCGCGGCGGAAGACGGTCAGGACGGCGGGCCCGACGACGAGGACGGCGGTGAAGGTGGTGACGGCGCGGCCGGTGTCCCAGCCGAGCGAGGTCGCGAGGTCGAACAGCAGGTAGCGGTGCCACTGTTCGGTGAAGGGCAGACCCGGCAGGTAGGCGATGGAGCTGTTGGGGTCGGTCGAGAACGGCCAGAAGGAGAGGTTGAGCAGGAAGCCGAACAGGTAGCCGGAGAACGCGCCGTAGGCGGCCAGCATCGGCACCTCCACGCGGCGCCGCCGGACTTTCGGCAGCAGACCGGCGAGCATGCCGACGAAGGCGCAGCCGAACATCTGGTAGGGCATCCAGGGGCCGACGCCGCCGGTGAGCAGGGCGGAGGCGAACAGCGAGGTGCAGCCGAGGGTGAAGCCGAAGCCAGGGCCGAAGACCCGCCCTGCCAGGACGAGGATGAAGAAGACCGTCTCCACCCCGGCGGTGCCGGCGCCGAGCGGACGGAGTCCGGCGTTCACGGCCGACAGGACGCCGAGCATGGCCAGGGCCTTGGCGTCGATGCCTCCGGCGGAGATCTCGGCGATGACGACGGCGAGCACCAGGACCAGCAGGGCACCGAAGATCAGCGGTGGGGCGTAGTTGGAGCCGAACTTCCCGGGGGCGACGAGGAACGGCCAGGTGAAGGCCACGAGCCCGATGAAGGCGGCCAGGGCGACGACGATGCGGGCCCGGCCGGGGATCCGCAGGGCGGTCATCGGGCCGCCTCTGCCGGTTCGAGGGCCTCGGCGACCTGCCGGCCGGTCAGGTAGGGCAGCGGGGCGAGGATCTTGGCGGTCTGCGGGGCGAAGGTCGGTGAGGCGACGATCACTTCGGCGGTGGGACCGTCGGCGACGACCTCCCCCTCGGCCATCACGACCACGCGGTCGGCGGCGGAGGCGACGAACTCGACGTCGTGGGTCGACACCACGACGGCGCGCCCCTCGGTGGCGAGGGCGTCCACGATGCCGGTGAGCGCCTCCTTCGCCTGGTAGTCCAGGCCCCGGGTGGGCTCGTCCAGCAGCACCACCGTCGGTGCGGCGGACAGTTGGATCGCCAGCACCAGGGCCAGCTTCTGGCCCTCGGAGAGGTCCCGGGGGTGGGTGTCGTCCGGGATCCCGGGGGCGAGGCGGTCGAGGATCCGCCGTGCGGTCGGCCCGCCCCCGCGGTCGGCTTCGAGGTCGCTCTGGGCGAGTTCCTGGGCGACCGTTTCCAGGTAGAGCAGGTCGGTGGGGGTCTGCGGGACGAGTCCGACCAGCTGCCGGGCCCGGGCCGCGGGCAGGCGCTTGGGGTCCTCGGCCTTCCCGCCCGCCGTGCCGGTGACCTCCACGCTGCCGCGCTGGCGGGGCCCGGAGCCCTGCAGGGCCCACAGCAGCGAGGACTTGCCGGAGCCGTTGCGGCCCATCAGCGCGGTGACCTCGCCCGCGCGCAGCGCCAGGTCGACGTCCCGGACGGCGGCCACCGGACCGTAGCGGACGACCACCCCCCGGGCGTCCAGCACCCGTTCCCCCGCCACCGCTGCCCGGCGCGGCGGAGGAACGGGCACGTCGGTGAGCCGCTCGCGCAGGGACACGGCGGCGCGGCGGGCGTCCCGGACGGACAGCGGCAACGGCTGCCAGCCCGCGAGCCGGCCGAGGTCGACCACGGGCGGCGCGATCGCGGTGTCCCGGAAGACCTCCGCCGGCGGCCCGTGCACGACCGTCCCGTCACCGGGCAGGTAGGCGACCCGGTCGGCGTACTGGACCACCCGCTCCAGCCGGTGCTCGGCCAACAGGACGGTCACGCCGAGGTCGTGCACCAGCCGGGTGATCGCGGCCAGCACCTCCTCGGCGGCCGTCGGGTCCAGGGCGGAGGTCGGCTCGTCCAGCACCAGCACCCGGGGGTGTGCGGTGAGGACGGAGCCGATGGCGACGCGCTGCTGCTGCCCGCCGGAGAGCTCGTGCAGGGCGCGGTGGCGCAGCTCGGCCAGGCCGAGCAGGTCGAGGGTCTCCTCGACGCGCTTGCGCATGACCTCCGGCGGGATCGCCAACTGCTCCATGACGTAGGCCAGTTCCTCCTCCACCGTGTCGGTGGTGAAGCCGGCCAGTGGATCCTGCCCGACCACGCCGACCACGTCGGCGAGTTCACGTGGCGGGTGGTGGGCGGTGTCGCGGCCGTCCACGGTTACGCGCCCGCGCAGGGTGCCGCCGGTGAAGTGCGGCACGAGGCCGTTGACGGCGCCGAGCAGAGTGGACTTGCCGGCGCCGGTGCGGCCGACCACCAGGCAGAGCTCGCCCTCCGGGATGTGGAGGTCGACGTCGCGCAGGACGGGCGTCGTCGCGCCGTCGTACACCACGCCGACCTGGTCGAATCGGATCACGTGGTCACCTCGGTGTGCGAGCGGTCGGTCCTGGTGGGAGTCGGGCGGAGGCTGCGGGTGTTCGGCCCGGCGGTGGGGAGACGATCCCCGCGGCGCCCGCCAGCAGCAGGGCGAGGACCGGGACGAGCGGCAGGGCCGGCCAGGTCAGCGGGTAGAGCGAGGGGTTCAGGTCGGTGGCGTCGTAGCCGACGGTGGCGAACAGCAGTACGGCGGCGGTCACCCCGCACCCGGCGACCGCCCACTCGGCGGCCCGCCAGCGGTCCGGGCGGTAGGTGGTGCGCCGGACGCGCCGCCCGCCGAGCAGCAGGCCGGCCACGCACAGCACGGCGCCCGCCAGGAAGGCCGGCAGGCCCAGTGCGGCGGGCGCCGTGCCGTCCAGCAGCCCGTACACCCCGGCGCACAGGCCGCACATGCCGAGCAGCATCAATGCGCCGGTGAGCCGGCGGGAGCGGCGCGAGGCCGTACCGGAACGCCCGTAGCCGCGCGAGTCCATCGCGGCGGCCAGGCTGAGCGAGCGCTCCAGCGCATCCTCCAGGACCGGCACCACGATGCCGCGCAGGGCGCGAACGCCCTTGCGTTGCCCGGCGCGCAACCGCCGGGCCCGGGCGACGCGTTGGACGCTCTGCACCAGCTGCGGCGCGACGCTCAGCGACACCGTCACGGCGACGCCCAGCTCGTACAGCGCACCCGGCAGGACCCGCAGCGCCCGCTTGGGGTTGGCCAGGGTGTTGGCCGCCCCGATGCAGCAGATCAGGCAGGCCAGCCGCAGCCCGTCGAAGGCCGCCGAGAGCGTGGCCTCCAGGGAGACCGGGCCGCCGATCCGGATGCCCGCGTACCAGGCGGGGGTGGGGATGTGCGGCAGGGAGAAGAGCAGGTGGTCGTGCGGGGTGATGCCGGTGGCGAAGACGCAGCGGAAGACCACCCGGATCGCCACCACGGTCAGGGCCACCCACAGGTAGTAGCCGAAGCCGCGCGCCCACGGGGCTTCGCTGCGGCGGGCCGTCACCACATAGCCGAGCACGGCGAGGACGAGCAGGAGCAGCAGCGGGTTGGTGGTGCGGCTGGCCGCCGTCGCCAGGGCGAGCGCCCAGGCCCACCAGGCCAGCGGGTGCAGGTTCCGCGGGACGCGCCCGCTCCCCGCCGCCCGCCCGGGGACGGACTGCGGGGAAGAGCCGGCGACGGCCTTGTCGAGCGTGGTCACCGGATCACTCGGCCCGTCGGCGGCGCCGCCGCGCCGCGATCACGGTGGCCGCCCCGAGCACCACGACGAGGACGACCGCGACCACGGCGGGGACCATCGAGCCGGAGTCGTGCGGGGCGTCGGCCACCGGGTCGGCGTTCACCACTCCGCCGGGTACGGCGGGGGCGGGCGTCGGCGCGGCCACGGCGGACTGCTCCGTCGGCCGGTCGCTCGGCGTGTCCGTGGGCAGCGCGGTGGGCGGCTCGACCGGTACCGGTGTCGCGGGCACCGGCGTCGACTCGGGCGCACCCGGCGGGGTGATGCCGTCCTCGGGGGTGCCGGCCGTGCCGGGGGGCGTGCCGGGCGCGGGCGGACGGGCTCCGCCCGCCGGGGGCTTGGTGGGAGCCGGGGCCCGACCGGTACCGGAGCCACCGGTCGTGCCGGTGGACCCGCCGGAGCCGCTGCCGGAACCGCTGCCGCCGGTCGTCCCGGCACCGCCACTCGTCGACCCGCTGCCGGAACCGCCCGAGGCACCGCCGGAGCCGCCCGCGGTGCCCTGACCCGGGTCGGCCGGCTGCCCACCGGGGCTGGAGTCGCGCGCCCGGACACTGTCGGGCGAGAAGGTCGGGCGGCCCTCGGTGCCCTCGATGTCGGTGCCGCCGAAGATCCACAGGTCGACGCTGCCCGGCTTCGGCTGGTAGAGCATCGCGCCGAGCTGGCTGTACGACCAGGTGTTCTGGCCCGGGTCGGCGTGCCAGTACGACCAGTAGGCGGTGGCCGGGGGCGTCAGGACGCACTTCTCCTGGTCCGGGGTCGGGTACTGCTTGCCGCCCTGGAACCCGCTGTAGCCGATCCGGCAGATGAAGGCCGGGCCGTCGTGGCCGGTGCCGGTGGTCTTCCAGCCGCCCTGGTTGAGCAGGGTGTAACCGGTGGTGGGAGTGGTGCCGCAGGAGCGCAGCAGCGGCCCGCCCCACTTGCTGAAGTCCACGGCGAGCACGACACCGGAGGTGGTGGTGCACTGGTCCATCGGCAGCGGCGCCGCGGACGCCGGGGCGGTGCCCACGGCAACACCCCCGAACGCGACGGCCAGCGTCGTGGCGGCTGCGCCCGGCAGCCGGCCGAAGCGCCGGATCACCGGTGACGCCCCGGGCCCGAGGCGGTGCGACGGCGGGCGGCCAGGACGGCCGCGGCGCCGAGCACGGTCAGCAGACCGGCGGCCCCCGTCAGTGCGAGTGCTTCGCTCCCCGTGGCCGCAAGGCCGCCGGTACCGGACCGCCCGGCACCGGCACTGATGGGAACACCACCGCCGACCGGGCCACCGGCGAGCGGGGCGTCGGACGGACGGGTGGTCGAGCCGTCACCGGGACCGGGCGCGACGGAGGTCGGGGACGTCGTCGCGGTCCGCGTGCCGGTGCCCGTCGGGGTCGGCGTACCGGTCGCGGTCGCGGTGCCCGTGGGCGTGCCGGTCGGTGTCCCCGTGGGAGTCCCCGTGGGCGTTCCGGTCGGCGTCCCCGTGGGAGTCGGCGTCGGCGTACCCCCGAGGTTGCGGCTCAGCGTGCCGAAGGAGATCCCGGTGGCGCCGCCGAGCACCTGTGTGGAGGCACGGACGTCCGAGCCCTGCTGGCCGCCCGAGGCGACGTTGAACCCGCCGTCGCCGTTCTGCTGCCCGGCGAGGAAGTCGAGCGCCTTGGCGATCTGTGCACCGTGGATCGACCGACGGAGCGTCATGCCCTGGATCGCGAGCGCGGCCGAGTTGGTGGAGTCTCCGGCCGCGCCGGGGAATCCGCCGTCGGGGAGCTGCCGCGCGGCCAGCCAGGTGGTCCCCCTGTCGACCGCCTGCGCCGCCTCGTCGCCCGGAACCAGGGCCAGGGCCATGACGGCCATCGCCGTACTGTCCACATCCGAGTCGCCGGTGGCCGGGATCAGGCTCGGCCAGGAGCCGTCCGGGTGCTGCAGGCCCTTCAGGTAGGCGATCGCAGGGGCTGCGCCGGCGGCGTCGCCGGCCCGGAGCTGGGCCATGACGGCGAGCGCCTGGGAGAACACCGAGGTCGCGTAGACGTAGTTGCCGGGGGCGGCGCAGCCGGTGTTCGCGTCGGCCTTGGTGCACACCATCGCGGCGAGGGCGGCGATCAGGTCGCGGCCGCCGAAGGCGCGCGGGTCGCGGCCCACGACCTCGGCGAGCAGCGCCTCCTTGCCGATGGACCCGCCGCCGGCGTACTCGGTGCCGATGGCCGTCCAGTCGTTGACGGTGCGCTCGCTCGCGTCCTTGCCCTGCTGGTCCAGGAAGTCGACGATCCGGCGCAGCGCGGCGTCGTCGGTGCCGGTGGCGGCCAGGGCGTAGGCGCCGTCGATGGTCAGGCCGAAGTCGGCGAAGGCCGGGAACCCCTCGTAGTAGTGACCGTCGATCAGCCGGGCCGGGTCGGTGAGGTAGGCGCTCCCCTTCGCGGCGTCGGGCTTCCTCCCGGCGGGCGTGGTCGGGGGCGTGGTGGTCGGCGTGGTCGGCGGGGTGGTGGCGCCGTCCGGGTTGTGCCGGACGCTGGTGAGGTCGGTGCCGGTCAGGGCCAGGATGGCCTGTTCGGTGGCGGCGGCGTCCGGGTCGGTGGTCGACTCGTCGGGGCCGAAGCCGCCGTCCTTGCCCTGCCGGGCGGCGAGCCAGGCGGTGGCGGCGGCCTGTCGGGCGCCCTGGCCGGTGGCCCGGAAGGCCTGGGCGGCGCTCGCGGTGCTGGTGGTGTCGCCGGGGGCGCCGGCGTAGGGAAGGAGGGAGCCGTCGGGCTGCTGGCTCGCCGCGAGCCGGTCGGCGGCCTTCTCGGCGGCCGCCTCGTAGCCGGGGGCCGTGCGCAGGGCGAGGACGGCGATCGCGGTGGTGAGCGGGTCGGACTCGCAGTGGTCACCCGCGACGATCATCGAGCCGGCCATGCCGCCGTCGTCGCACTGGAGGACCGTGAACCGGGCGAGTGCCGGGGCGGGTGGGGTGATGCCGGCGCGCTGGAGCGCGATGACCCCGAGGGACTGGACCCAGGGCGAGGCCGCGCCGAGGAAGTCCCCGGCGGCGGTGCACTTCCCGTTCTCCCCGGCTGCCGTGCAGACGTGGTCGGTGAGCGCGGCAAGCGGGTCCCGCCCGCCGAAGGTGCGGGGGTCGCGGCCGGTGCTCTCGGCGACGAGGGCCAGCAGGGCGGCGGCTCTGGTGTCGGGTGCGCCGGCGGGGCCGTCGGGGTACAGGAAGGCATCGATGTGGTCGGCGAGGAAGCCGACCACCTTGCGCAGTGCCGGGTCCTGCGTTCCGGCGGCGGCGAGTGCGACGGCGGTGAGGGCGGTCCGGGGGTAGTCCGGCCCCGGGGCGGCCCAGTTCTCCATGTGGTCGCCGCCGACGAGCTGACCGGCCAGCCAGGCGGCCGCGGCGGCCGGATCACCGATGGGGGACGGCGTGCCGGTGGGGCTCGGCGTCCCCGGGGACGTGGCGGACGGCGAGGCGCTCGCGGAGGGGGACGAGGAAGGCGAAGGGGACGCCGAGGAGCCACCGTTCTTCGCGCGGACCGAGTCCGGGGTGAAGTCCGGCGCCCCGCTGGTGCCCCCGATGTCGGTGCCGCCGTACACCCAGGCCTCGACCTCGCCGGGCTTGGGCTGCTGCGTGCCGGCGCCGAACCGGCTGTAGGACCAGGTCTGTTGGCCGGGTGCGGCGATCCAGTACGACCAGTACGCGGTGGCCTGCGGGGTGTTGACGCACGGCTCCTCGGCCGGAGTCGGGTACTGGACACCGCCGTTGAAGGTCCCGGTGCCGAGTCGGCAGATGAAGGCGGGCCCGTCGCGCTCGGTGCCGGTCGTGGTGAATCCCGCGTTGTGCAGCAGGTTCATCCCCGTCGTCGGGTGGGCGTCACAGCCCCGGACGACCCCGCCGCCCCAGTGGCTGAAGTCGACGGCGACGATCGCGCCCGTCGTCGCCGTGCACTGCTCGATCGGATCGGCTGCCGCGGAGCCGGGGTGGCCCAGCAGGACGGTTCCTCCCGCGGCCACTGCGACGGCCGTGGTGATCAGAAGCGAGCCCAGTTCTCTGCTTCTGTGACGCGTAGGACTGCTGCTGACCCTCACCGGCGACTCCCCGATCGGTCGTCGGGGTCCCACGGCGCAGCCGACGGCTCTCCCCGGCACGGGGCGCCGTCGCGACCGCGTCGTAGTCCACGACGACGCATGTACTCATGAACAAGGCCCCGGCGCAGGCATTCCGGCTCACCGGCCCTTGCGGGCGGGTCTACGGTTGCGGGTCAGCGCCGGAATCGGACCGGCTTCCCCTGACTGCCGAGGACTAAAAAGCGGTTCATCACACCATGTGCTCGGAGTCGTCGTCAACGAGTCGTCATGTCACTTTCGCCACCTCGTAGATCCGTTCACGGGTGCGGTAACGTCCGCGGTGGCCGAGCGGGGGAATCCGGTGCGAATCCGGAGCTGACGCGCAGCGGTGTGGGGCGGTGGTTGCACCGGCCCCGAGCCCGAATGCCCGCGCGGTCGTGCAGCACCAGCACCAGCCCGCCCACGCGATCCGGGCGGCCGCCGCCCCGTACCACCGCGCTCTCGGACGAGCGCTGGGGTCCCGGGGCAGGACCGGCGCGCCCGTCACCCCAAGGAGCCCGTTCCGTGTCCGTTCCCGCGCACTCGCGCTTCGTCTCCTCACGCCTCGCTTCCGCGGCGACCGTCTCGATGGCCGCCTGCGCCCTCCTGATGTCGGCCGTCCCTGCGCACGCCACCGCCTCGCCGAGCCAGATAGCCACCTCCAGGACCACCGGCGTCACGTACCTCAAGTCCCTCCAGGCCGCCGACGGCAGTTACGTCACCGGCGGCGGGCTCTCCAACGAGTGGGCCTTCAGCGCGCTCGCCGCCGCCGGCACCGCCGCGGCCGATGTCGCCCCTGGCGGTGACACGAGCAAGAACGCGCGCCTGGTCTACCGCAACCAGCTCGCCGCGAGCAGTTGGCCGAGCACCTCGCCGGTCGTCACCGACTACGAGCGTGGCATCCTCAACTCCTACGCGGCCGGCATCGACCCCGCGCGGATCGGCCCGGGCCGCAACCTCGTGGCCGACCTCGCCGCCTACTGGCAGACCGCCGAACCCGGCTACTACGGCCCGTCCGCGAACTTCAACGGGACCGTCTTCGGCCTGCTCGCCCTCGGCGGCGCCAAGACCCGGAGCGGCGGACAACGCGTCCCGCAGTCCCTGCTGAACGCCTCGGTCGCGACCGTGCGCGCCAACCAGCACAACGACGGCGGCTGGAACTACAGCAAGGCCGCCGGCGACCCGACCGCGCTCGCCCAGGGCAGCGACATCGACATGACCGGTGCCGCCATGGCCTCCCTGTGTGTCGGCGGCGTCCCGGGCACCGACGCCGCGATCGTGGCCGCGAAGAACTTCCTCAAGGGCAAGCTCGCCTCCTCCGGCGCCTTCAACGCCATGTTCGGCGTCAACACCGACTCCAACGGCTGGGCCGTGTCCGGCCTCAACGCCTGCGGCATCAACCCCCAGGGCACCGACTTCACCAGCGGCACCGGCAAGACCCCGGTCGACTTCCTCGTCGCCCAGCAGTTCAAGCCCGGTGGCGGCTTCAAGTACCTGCCCACCGACACCTCCCCGTCCCCGTACGCCTCCGTCGACGGCCTGCGCGCCGTCGCCGGCGCCGGGTTCACCGCCACCCCGCCGGCGCCGACCACCGCGGGCGAACCCGCCTGGGCCGCCACCACCGGCTTCACCGCGGGTACGGCCGCCCGGCTCGCACTGGTCGTCGACGACGGCACCAGCAACCTCAAGGTCTGCGCCGTCACCCTCACCCCCACCGGCACCACCACGACCCTCGGCGACGTCCTCGACGCGGCGGCCACCGCCACTCCGAGCGGCTGCGTCACCTCCGTCACCCCGTCCACCGGCGGCGGCACCGTCACCGCGCTCAACGGCACCGCGAACAGCGGCTCCTCCACCTGGCAGGTCGGCCTGGACGGCGCCACCGCCACCGCCGCCACCCGGGCCACCACCGTCCACCTCGGCGACACCGTCTCGCTGAGCTACGGCAGCTGATCAACCGACAGGGCGAAGCCGCGGCGGCAGTCCCGCGGCGGCCGTGCGTGCTCGGCTGCGGCGGTCGGCAGCGTACTGCTGCACGACCACCTCGTCCGGCGCCGGCGGGCACCTCACGCCCGACCCCTGTGCCCCGGCCTCCCTCGTCGGGGAGGCCGGGGCGTCGACGTGTACGGGCAGGCGGGTCAGGGAGCGGTGATGCCGGGTTGGGCGCCGGCGCCGAAGGACCAGCCCTCGACGTCGCCGGGGGCCGGGTTGTAGCTGCCCGCGCCGAGGCCGCTGTACGACCAGGGGCCGCCGTGCTGGGCGTGCCAGTACGACCAGTAGGCGCTGCCGGTGGGGTTGGTGCAGGTTGTCGGCAGGCTGTTGACGGTGCAGACGAAACCCGGGAAGCGCGGGTGGAAGGCGTAGCTGAATCCGGCGCCGGTCAGCGCGGCCAGGCCGCTGGCCGGGTCGCCGAGCGCACAGCCGGTCTGGATGCCGCCGCCGACAGCGGTGAAGTCGACCACGACCGTGACGCCGGTGGTCCCGCCGCAAGCGGCGGCCCGAGCCTGCGGGGCCTGGACGGCGGAGACGCCGAGCAGACCGGCGGTGAGGGCGGCGGCCGCGGCGATCGAGCCGAGCGTACGGCGGACCGGGCGCGCCGGAGTGAGGGTGTCGCTCATCGGTGAACTCCTCCTGGTTTCGGGCGTGTTCAGTACGCGGCCGGGGCCGGGCAGGCCAGGGTGGGCGCGTCCGGGCGGGCCCCGGCGGCGGAGAGCGTGGCGAGCGGGGTGCCGGCGAGGCCGAGGACGGCCTGCGCGGTGGCCCGGGCGCCGTTGCCCGCGTTGAAGCCGGAGGCGTCGTAGGCGACCGCACCGCGCACGGCAGGGTCGGCCGAGCAGCCCTGCTGGAACTTCACCAGCCGGCTCCAGCCCTTGAGGCCGGCGCCGAAGCGCCCGCCGGCCAGCAGCGCCTGGGTGGCGAGGCCGGTGGTGTTGGCGTTGGACGTGGTCGCCCCGGCGGCCGCGAACCCGCCGTCGGCGTTCTGGTGGGTGGTCAGCCAGCCGAGGCCCGCGTTCGCCTTGGCTGTGCGGCCGGTGGCGGCGAGGGCCTGGACGGCGAGCGCGGTGGCGTCCGGGTCGCCGGTGCAGGTCGCCTGGCCGAAGGAGACGGGGAAGCCGCCGTCCGCGCACTGGCTGTTGGCGAGGTAGTCCACGGCCGCCGCCGGGGCGTCACCGGGCGTGCGGTGCAGGGCGATCAGGGCCAGCGACTGGCCGAAGGCGTTGCTGTAGTCGCCCCACTGGGAGCGGTCCGAGAAGCGGCCCTCGGCGGTCTGGAGCGAGCGCAGCCGGGCCGGCAGATCGACGCCACCGAAGGACGCCGCGTTCCCGCCGCGCACCTCGACGGCGAGCAGCAGCTTGGCCGTCGCGCCCGCGTAGGCCTCGGTGGTGCCGTCGCCGAGGTAGCCGCCGATGACCTCGGGCTTCGCCAGCCAGGCGGTGGCCTTCGCGGCGGCCTCGTCGGAGCCGTGCGAGGCCGCGAAGGCCAGCACGGCGTCGATGGTCAGGCCCTGGTCGGGGTAGGCGGTGCCGTTGAACACGGACTCGAAGTGGTCACCGTCGACGAGCTGCCGGGCCAGCCAACCGCCGGCGGCGGCGTCGGGACGGACCGTCGGCGACGAGGTCGCGGCGGCGGGAGCGGCATGGGCGGTGGCCGCCGCCGGGAACAGGGTGGCGAGGGCGAGGACGGGTATCGCGAGCGGGCCGAGGGAGCGGCGAACGGCGGGCATGGGCTGCCTTTCCGGGCCCGCGCGCAGGGGCCCGGAAGGCGTCGGCGAGCGCCGAGGGGCCAGCGGGCTCCGGCCCGCAGACCACGACGGGAGGAGGGGTGACACACCTCCGCCGACGGGTACTCGGGCTCGCCGCCGACGCGGGGTCGGCGGCCTACCGTTGCGGGTCAGCGCCGGATTCGAACCGGACTTCCCCCATCGGCGGAGTCACAACATGACGGCCCATCATGGCGATGCCCCGAACAACGGGTCAAGAGACCCCGGGCCCGAATCCCCTGTTGAACAGTGGCCTCGTCATCACCGAGCCGAGGCCGACGAGGCCGGCCAGGCCGACGACCTGATCACCACCGACGACGGGGCCGTCCGGTTCGCAGTGAGGCTCGCCCTTGGTCCAGGCCTCATGACGCTTGAGCGGGGCGGGTGAGGGCGTGCCAGCCGCTGTAGCCCCCGAGGAGGTCGGAGACCTCGGCGTGACCGTGGTGGCGCAGCAGGCTGGCGGCGATGGAGGAGCGGTGGCCGCTGGCGCAGTGGACGACGAGGGGGCGGTCGGTGGGGATCTCGTCGAGGCGGCCCGGGAGTTCGGTCAGGGGGATGTGCACGGATCCTTCGATGGAGCCGGTTTCGCGCTCACCGCAGGTGCGCACGTCCAGGACGGTGGGGGGCTGCGCGTCGGTGAGGGCGGTACGGAGCTGGTCGGCGGTGAGGCGGCCGGCGGGGGCGACCTCGTCGGCGAGGGCGGGCAGGGCGTTGCCGGGGTTGCGCAGGTAACCGGCGATGCGGTCGAAGCCGATGCGGGCGAGGCGGGTGACGACCTCGCCCTCGCGGTCCTGCGGGGCGATGATCGCGATGCTGCTGTCGGGGGTGAGGACGGTGCCGGCCTGTTCGGCGAAGCGGCCGTCGACGGGGACGTTGATGGCGCCGCGGATGTGTCCCGCGCCGAAGTCCTGGGGGCTGCGGGCGTCGAGGACGACGGCGCCCGCGTTACGGGCCTCCTTGAAGCCCTCGGGGCACAGCGGGCGGGCTGCGTTCGCGGGATCGAGCAGCGGGCGGTCCTTCCGGTTGAGGGCGGCGTCGTGGCCGAAGTAGGCGGGGGCGGTGGACTGGCCGGCGGTGACGATGCGGACGAAGGTGTCCTGGTCCATGGGCCGGCAGGCGTAGTTGGTCAGTCGCTGCGCCCCGATGGTGGACTGGCGGTCGGCGGAGAGGTTCTTGCCGCAGGCCGAGCCGGCACCGTGGGCGGGGAAGACGAGGGTCTCGTCGGGCAGAGCGAGCAGCTTGCGGTGGACGCTGTCGTAGAGCATCGCGCCGAGTTCGGCGGCGGTGACGCCGGCCGAGGCGAGCAGGTCGGGGCGGCCGACATCGCCGATGAACAGCGCGTCGCCGGTGAGCACACCGTACGGGACGGTGTCGTCGGGCTGCTCGAAGACCAGGATGCTGATCGACTCGGGCGTGTGGCCGGGGGTTTCGAGGACCTGGACGGTGACGTCGCCGAGTTCGATCCGCTCACCGTCGGTGAGCTTGCGGATGGGGTACTCGGTCTCGGCGCGGTGACCGTAGCCGATCCAGGCGCCGGTGCGGGCGGCGAGTTCGAGGTGGCCGGCCAGGAAGTCGGCGTGGAAGTGGGTGTTGATGACGCCGACGACGGTCAGGCCACGCGACATGGCGTCGGCGAGGTACTCGTCGACGTCCCGGCGGGGGTCGACGATCACGGCCCGGCCGGTGCGTTCGTCGGCGATCAGGTAGGAGGCCTGGGAGAGGCAGTCGAGGTAGTACTGGCTGAAGATCACGGGGTTGTCTCCTCCGGGTCGGGCCTCGGCCTTCTCCTGGTCGGCGAAGCCGGATTCCTGGGCGCCACAGCGCCATCGTGATACCCCCCTCGGTATATTTGCGAGCATACGGCTTCGGGAGCCGATACGGGCGGGGGTATGTCCGAACGATTTCGATAATACCCCCGGGGGTACTATGGTGAAGCCATCGAGGGGGCCGGCCACCGCCGCCGAGCCGATACGGGCGGGGCCGAGGACGCACCGGCCACGCCGCCGTACCGGGCCACCGGGCCCGTACGGACGCCCGCGCCGCCCCCGACCTGCCGGACCACTGCGGTCCGGTCTGCACCACTGGAGACACCGCATGCCTTTGCTGCCGCGCGCCCACGGGTCCGCTCCCCACGAACACCGCGCCCACGGACACCGCACCCCCGGGCGGACCACCCCCGCCGAGGCCCACGAACTCGCCCGCACCGGCGCCGCCGTGCTGCTCGACGTCCGGGAGGCCGCCGAGTACGCCGCCGGGCACGCCCCCGGCGCGCTGCACCAGCCGCTGATCGGCCTGGTCGCCGGTGTCCCGCTGCCGCCCGCGGCGGCCGGCCGGACCGCGCTGGCGATCTGCCGCTCCGGCCACCGCTCCCAGCGCGCCGCGGAGTTGCTCGCCCAGCGCGGCGTCGAGGTGCTGAACGTGGCCGGCGGCATGAACGCCTGGGCCCTGTCCGGGCTCCCGGTCACCACGCCCGACGGAAGCGCCGGGCACGTGATATGACCACGCTGCTCCTGGCACTCGCCGCCGGCGCGGTGGTCGGGCTCGCCCTGGGCGGGCTGGGCGGCGGCGGCAGCATGCTCGCCGTACCCGCCCTGGTCTACCTGCTGGGCTTCAGCCCGGCGCTGGCCACGACGGCCAGCCTGGTGATCGTCGCCGCGACCTCCCTGACCGGCCTGATCGCCCACGCCCGGGCGGGCCGGGTCCGCTGGCGCACCGGCGCCCTGTTCGCCGCCGCCGGACTGCCCCTCGCCGCGGCCGCCGGGGCGCTGTCCGCCCACCTGCCGGGCGCGCTGCTGACCGGCGCCTTCGCGGTACTGGCGGCGCTCGCGGCCTTCCGGATGCTGAGGCCGCCCAAGGCCGAGGCGCAGGAACGTTCCGCCGCAGGACTCGGCCGCTCCACGGCCGCGGGCGCCGGACTCGGCGCCGTCACCGGACTGCTCGGCGTCGGCGGCGGCTTCCTCGCCGTACCGGCCCTGGTCTCGGTGCTCGCCTTCACCATGGCCGAGGCGGTCGGCACCAGCCTGCTGGTCATCACCGCCAACTCGCTCGCCGCCCTGCTGCCCCGCCTGGGCGCGACCGGCGCGATCGACTGGGCCGTGGCCGCCCCCTTCACCGGAGCCGCGATCCTCGGCGCCTGGGACGGCAAACGGCTGGCCGACAAGCTCAGCGGGCGCACCCTGCGGAAGGCCTTCGCCGTCGCCCTGCTCGCCGTCGCCGCGCTGATGCTGATCACCACGCTCGCCTGATTCACCACGCCGGGCCGATCAGCACGCCGGGCCGACCACCGCGACGGGCCGACCACGGTGCCACCGCGACGGGCCGACGCCCAGCCCCCGACCCCCCAACCCCCAGCCACACCCCCTTCCGGAGAGGACCCCACCCCCCATGACCACGCCGCTGACCGTCGAGCAGCTCCAGCCCCGCCTCGGGCAGCTCACCCTCATCGACGTCCGCTCCCCCGGCGAGTACGCCGCGGGCCACATCCCCGGCGCCCTCAACGTCCCGCTCGACCAGCTGGACCGCGCCCTGCCCACGCTGCGCGAGGCCGCCGCGCACGGCGAGATCGCCGTCGTCTGCGCCGCCGGGCCGCGCGCCGACAACGCGTGCCGCCAGCTGTCCGACGCCGGCATCCCGACCCTCACCCTGACCGGCGGCACCAACGCCTGGGCCGATGCCGGCCGACCGCTGGACCAGGTGGCCGGCGCCCGCCGGGTGTGGGCACTGGACCGCCAGGTCCGCCTGGTGGCCGGCTCGCTGGTGCTGGCCGGGGTGCTGATCGACCTCGCCCTGCCGGGCGCCCGCTGGGTCTCCGCGGCCGTCGGCGGCGGGCTGGCCTTCTCCGCGCTGACCAACACCTGCGCGATGGGATCGATGCTCTCCAGGCTCCCGTACAACCGGCCCCGCCCCGGCACGCCGAGCCTGGACGAGACGCTCGCCACCCTGAAGCGCTGAACCCCGTCCCAGGACGTGAAGGCTCCCGCCCACCCCCGTCGGGCGGGAGCCTTCACCATTCGTCCCGGTCACCTCCCGGAAGCCCTTACCGCACATCCCGTTGACGCGACCGAAACAACCATGTGAAATGTCACCCATCACATGCGATGCATCATAGCTCGGCTTTCCCAGCTGATTTGAACGTTCCAACGCGACCACCCACCGACCGACCGGAGGTAGCTCAGCCATGCCGCCCCGCCCCCGCGCCTTACCCACCGGTCTCGCCCTCCTGGCCGTCCTCACCGCCCAGGCCCTCGGCGCCGCCCCGGCCCCGGCCGCCGCCGGAGCACCGCTCGTCGACGGCGGCAGCTACCTGCTCGGCTCCGCACTGGACGGCTCCTGCCTCGGCCCCCAGTACGCCCAGCCCGCCCCCGGCACCCCGGTGCTCGGCGCGGCCTGCGGACGGCTGCTCAGCCAGCGCTGGCAGCTGCGCCGCACCGGCGGCGAGTACCTCCTGGTCAACGCCGCCAGCGGCCGCTGCCTCACCCTCGGCGGCCCGGACCGCCGCCCCGCCACCGCCGACTGCGGCTCCGCCCCCGAGGCCGAGCGCTTCACGGTCTCCCGTGCTCCGCAGGGCACCTACACCCTCACCGTCCGCGGCACCGGCGCCTGTCTGACCGCCGGCCCGGCCCCGGCGAACCACCACTGCGACAACCGCCCCGCCCACCGCTGGACGCTCACCCGCACCGAGCCGCTGGTCCTCGCCGACCCCGGCTTCGAGCAGAGCAGCGGGAGCGGCGCCCCCACCACCGGCGCCCCCACCGCCGACGGCTCGTCCACCACCGGCGCCCCCACCGCCGACGGCTGGACCTTCACCGCCCACACCGGCACCGCCACCAACAACCCGCACGGCGGCAGCCGCCTCGCCTACCTCGACGCCGGCCCCGGCTACACGGTGAGCCAGCAGGTCACCGCCGTCACCGCGGGCACCTACGACCTGTCCGCCTGGATCGCGACCGGCGGCGCCGGCGGCAGCCTCTCGGTGAGCGTCAACGGCACCGCGGTGCACTCCCTGCCGCTGCCCGAGCAGTCCACCTACGCGAAGTACACCCTCCCCCGGGTGCGGGTCGCCGCCGGCGACCGGCTCACCCTCACCATCGGCTCCTCCCCGACGGGCTGGGTCAACGTCGACGACGCCGCCGTCGCCCCGTCCGCCCCCAACGACCCGGTGATCAGCTCCTCCGACCCCGAGGTCGTCGCCCTCTTCGACTGGGCCAAGACCAAGGCCAACAGCTGGGTGCAGCAGCCCGGCGCCACCGGCGTGCTCGACCAGGACGAGAACCACCCCGGCGGCACCGGCACCACCACCTACGACGCCTCCTACTGGGCCGGCTACCCGTTCCGCTCCGCCTTCTACAGCCGTGACTTCGCCCACCAGCTGGTCGGCGCCCACCTGCTCGGGCTGGACGCCGAGAACAAGACCATGCTGCGCGGCTTCGCGGCCTCCGCCACCGACGTCAACCGGCTCTACCCGGTCTGGGCGCTCAACTTCGACGCCCGCAGCTACGCGGCCATCGACTACCGCGGCCCGGACCGCTTCGTCCGCGAGCTGCCCGCGCCGTTCGAACTCGTCCAGCAGGCGGGCGAGGCCTTCCGCTGGACCGGCGACCGGGACTACGCCGAGGACCCGGGCCTGGGCCGCTACGTCCGCAACACCCTCGGCCCGTTCATCGCCGCCCGCCCCGGCCCGGTCGACAACGGCGGGGTGCCGATCCCGCAGGCCACCAGCCGCAGCATCTTCGCCGGCACCGCCAGCTACGCCGAGAACGCCACCCGCACCTACGCCGAGGCGGGCGACGCGGTCGGCGCCCAGTACCAGGCCTACCTCGCCGCCGCGACGCTGGCCGAGGCCCGGGGCGACGCCGCCTCCGCCGCCGGCTACCGGAAGGCCGCCGACCAGTTGCACACGTACGTCAACTCCACCTGGAGCGTGGACGGTTCGCAGCCCGGCGAGGTCGTCCACGGCTACGACACCACCGGCAGGCCGATCACCGGCTGGGGCTACGAGGCGAGCGTGCTGATGCCGGTCAAGCGGCTGCTCGACCCGGGCCCGCGCCGGGACGGCTTCCTCGCCGCCGTCGACGCCGCCGACTCCGGCCCGGAGCGCTCGGCCAACCTGGAGGCCTACACCTACCTCCCGGACGCCTTCTTCGCCAACCACGACGGCACCACCGCCTGGAAGTGGATGCGGCACATCTACGAGAGCACCGGCGAGCCGCACGTGAGCGGCGCGATGCTCAACGGCGACTACCCCGAGGTCCCGTTCACGCTGCTCGCCCAGACCGTCCAGGGCCTGCTCGGCGTCACCCCGGACGCCGCCGGCCACGCGCTCACCACCGCCCCGCAGCTGCCCTCCTCGATGGGCTGGCTCCAGGTCGCGGGCATCCCGGTGGGCGCCGGCACGGTGACCGTCCGCCACGACGGCACCCAGCGCAGCACCGTCACCAACACCGGCACCGAGCGGCTGACCTGGGAGGCCCGCTTCCCCGGGCAGCACGCCCGCGTCACCGTCGACGGCGCGCCGCGCGAGGCCCGCACCACGACCGTCGACGGCGTGACCTACACCTCCACCACCGTGACCCTCGCCCCGGGCCGCTCCGCGACCGCGACCGTCACCGACTGACCCCCACACCGCCCCACCCGCGGCCGGCCGGCCCCACCCGGCCGGCCGCGATCCCCTCTCCCCCCATGAGCTTTCCCGACCAACCGGTCCCCCCACATCCTCAGGAGTGCGCACATACGCCGAACCCGCCGCCGTCTCGCGGCATCCCTCCTGTCCCTCGCCCTCGCCACCGCCGGTCTGGGAGCCGTCGGCCTCGGCACGGCCGCGCCGGCCGCCGCGCTCGGCAACGGCAACGCCCTGACCCCGCCCATGGGCTGGAACTCCTGGAACTCCCTCGGCACCGAGGTCACCCAGGAGCAGGTCGTCCAGACCATCGACTTCATGGCCGCGAACGGCCTGGTGGCGGCCGGGTACGACACCGTCACCATCGACGACGGCTGGTCGCTCTGGCACCGCGACGGCCAGAGCACCGACCTGGTCCGCAACGCCGACGGCGGCATGCAGCTGTACGACAACGCCGGGAACCCGGTCAGCGGCACCGACGGCACCGGCAACGACCCCACCTCCGGCCACCTGATCCCCCGCCCCGACCACTTCCCCGCGCAGACCGTGGACGGGCGCAGCGTCAACGGCATCGAGTACCTGGCCCGCTACGCGCACGGCAAGGGCATGAAGTTCGGCCTCTACGCCACCGACACCTACCTCACCTGCCAGATGCACCCCGGCAGCCTCGGCCACGAGTCCACCGACGCGGCCGACTTCGTCTCCTGGGGCGTCGACTTCGTCAAGTACGACGACTGCCCGTACGGCCCGCAGATCGTCGGCCCGGACGGGCACAACTACTACACCCAGGGCGAGGGCAAGGAGCTGACCCGCTCGGTCTACGCCCGGGTGCAGACCTTCCAGCGCGCCCTGGACGCCGCCTCCGCCGCCCAGGGCAGGCCCAGGGTCACCCTCAGCGTCTCCGCCCAGCCCGCCCACACCGGCGTCCCGTACCTGCTCGCCGCCGACGACCCGGCCCGCACCGACCCGGTGGTCCAGGCCGCCGGGACGGCCCCGTTCCACGCCCCCGGCTACGCGCCCACCGGCGTCTGGTGCGGCCAGGTCGCCAACCTCTGCCGGATCGGCGGCGACCGGGACAGCGAGCTCGACGGGGTGCTCTGGAACGGGCAGTTGCAGACCGCGCTGCAGTACCCGGGCAACGTCCGCCCGGGCAGCTGGAACGACCTGGACATGATGTTCACCGGCTGGCAGGACGTCTACGGCCTGTGGGGCACCACCGACACCTGCGTCTGCCACAAGCCCTTCACCGACGACGAGTCCCGCACCGAGACCTCGATCCTCGCCATGCTCGCCGCGCCGCTGATCTCCGGCGCCGACCTGCGCACCGCCGCGCAGTCCCGGCACAGCGACGGCGGCTACACCTGGTCCACCGGGATCGACGACGCGAGCCTGGCGATCCTGAAGAACCGCGAGGTCATCGCGATCGACCAGGACGGCCTCGCCAAGCCCGCCACCCTGGTCGGCGCCAAGCCGGCCGACGGGCGCGCGCCGGTGGTCCTCAAGCGGCAGCTCGCCAACGGCGACACCGCCGTGCTGCTGGTCAACCAGGACCCGTCGGCCGGCCGCAGCGTCTCCACCAGTCTCACCGAACTCGGCCTCGGCGGCTCCGGCTACCGGGCCAAGGAGCTGTGGACGGGCGCGAGTTCGACCGTCACCGGGCCGATCGGCGCCACCCTCCCGGCGCACGGCGCGGCCCTCTACCGGCTCACCCCGACGTCGACGGGCGGGCCGTCGGGCGTCGTCGACGACGGGAAGTACCACACGCTGACCAGCGGCGGCCTCGCGCTCTCGCTGCTCGGCTCCTGCACCGCGCCGATCGGCTCGATCACCGACCTGGAGCCCGCGCGCCCCGGTGACGCCGCGCAGCAGTGGACCTTCACCACCAACCCCGACGGCACCGTCCGGATCACCGACAACTGCGCCACCGCCACCCACCGGCACACCGTGCTCTCCGCCGGGAGCTCGGCCGGCTACAGCGCCTACCTGCTCGACCTGTCGCCCGGCAACCCCTGGCAGGAGTGGAAGCTGACGCAGGGCCCGGCCGGCGTCACCGTCACCAACGTCGCCACCGGCCTCGCCCTCGACGCGGGCGCCGGCACCGCCGGCACCCCCGTCACCACCCGCCCGGCCGCCGGCCAGAGCTGGACCCCCGGCTCCTGAGCCGAGCGCGTCAGGAGGACCCGGGGCCGGCCGTCCGCACGGAGCGGGCGGCCGGCATCCGGACCAGCACGGCCACGCTCAGGCCGAAGATCAGCACACCCAGCGGGACGTGGACCGACGGCACGTGCGCGACGCCGAGGACGACCTGCGCCGAGGCCAGCACCAGGAAGCCCGACGCGTGCAGGATCGGGCGGGGCGAGCCGCCGCCCGGCCGCCAGGCCAGGACGGCGGCGAGCACGTACAGCATCGAGGCCCCGTACATCACCCGCGCGCCGATGCCGTGCAGCAGTTCGCCGTAGGAGGTGGAGAGCAGCAGGCCGGCCGAGACCGCCTGGAGGAGGACGGTCGCGGTCTGGAGCGCGACGGAGACCCGCAGGAAGGCCCGGGTGCGCTGTTCCACCGCCGTTCCTGGCACCGTCCCCGTCGCCGCCCTCGCCGTGGTGCGGATGGCCATGTCGTGTGCCCCTCTTCTGCCTCGCGGCGGTTGATCGATAGTGTCCCGGTGATCCGACGACACAGGCCGGCGAAGTGTGAGGCGGGGTCCGTCCCGGGCCGGACATCGCAGGCCGGCCCGTGGTCGGGTCGCAGCGGCGGGAACGGCAGGAGCCGCGAGAGCGGCGAGAGCGCCGGCGGACGAGACGAGGCAGGGAGCGGCCCGTACCGGAGCTGAGCGTGATCGTCGGCGAGCGGCGGCAGCTGATCAACCTCGCCTACCGGCTGCTCGGTTCGCTCGCCGAGGCCGAGGACGCGGTGCAGGAGACGTACGCCCGCTGGTACGCGCTGCCCCGCCGGCAGCAGGAGGCCATCGCCTCGCCGGGCGCCTGGCTGACCACGGTGGCCACCCGGGTCTGCCTGGACCTGCTCGGATCGGCGCGGGCCCGGCGGGAGCGCTACGTGGGCGAGTGGATCCCCGAGCCGCTGCCCGACCGCGGCGAGTGGATCGGCGGGCCGGCCGGCGGCAGCGGCGGACCGGCCGACCCGGCGGACTGGGTGACCCTGGACGAGTCGGTGAGCATGGCCTTCCTGGTCGTGCTGGAGGCGATGACCCCGGCCGAGCGGGTGGCGTTCATCCTCCACGACGTCTTCCGCTACCCGTTCCCCGAGGTCGCCGGGATCGTCGGCCGGACCCCGGCGGCCTGCCGGCAGCTGGCCGCCTCCGCCCGCCGACGGATCAGGGCCGCGCAGGCCCCGGCGACGCCGACGGGCGCGCAGGCCGGTCTGGTGCGGCACTTCAAGGAGGCCTGGGAGGCCCGGGACATCACGGCCCTGATCGCCCTGCTCGCCCCCGACGCCACGATGACCGCCGACGGCGGCGGCCTGGCCGGCGCCGCCCTGCGCCCGGTCCGGGGCGGCGAGCGGATCGCCCAGTACCTGGTCCACCTCGCCGACCGGGCCCCCGGGCTCACGCTCCTCGAACGGACCGTCAACGGCCGCCCCGGCCTGGTGGCCCGGCACGGCGGCCGCACCGCGACGGTGGCGGCGTTCGAGCTGGCGGACGGCCGGATCACCCGCATCTGGGCGGTCCGCAACCCGGAGAAGCTGCGCCCGTGGACGGAGGACGACCCGCGCGACGGCTGAGACCCCGGCCTACAGCTCCTCCACCACCTCCGCCCCCGGGCACTCCCGCGCCAGGTCGGCGAAGAACCGCTCCCCGTCGATCACCGCCTCCGGCGGGTGCACTCCCGCCGCCCGCACCGTGCCGTCCAGCAGCTGCGCCAGCGCCAGCCCCGCCGGGACGCCCGTGGCCTCCGCCATGTCCGCCAGGAACCGCTCCGCGCCGTCCAGGCGGGCGAGCGCCGCGGCCGGTCGGCCGTCGCGCGTTCCGGTGGCGGCGGCGAAGAACGGCGGGAGGGTGCCCGGCCCGCGCATCCGGGGGGCGCGGGCGGCCGCGCGCAGGGTGCGGCGCAGGGTGGGGCGGTCGAGGTCGGCGGCGGCGGTCTCGTTGGTCAGCCGTCCGGCGTCGAGGTCATCGCGCAGCACGCCCAGGTAGGCGGCGGTGCCGACGGAGACCACCATGAGGTTGGCCGCGTCGCCGCCGGGCCGCAGGCTGCGGTGCAGGGTGACCGGCTCCGGGTGGCCGACGGTGTAGGCGGTGCCGCGGTGGCCGCCGGGCAGGTCGAGGGCGACCGGGCGCAGCGGGGGCCGCCGGACCGGCCGGCCGTCCTCCACCGTCGCGACGGTGCCGCTGATCTGCTGCATCCAGTGCACGGCGGCGGCCGAGACCGCGCCGTTCGGGTCGCGCAGCGAGGTGTCGGGCCGGGAGGAGTCGGGCATGGAGCCGACGTCCACCGGCCAGGCGGTGTACACGTCGGTCAGGGTGTCGAGGCGGGCGGCGGCCCGGACGGCGAGCAGGTTGCTGACGCCGGGGCTGGCGCCCGCGCCGAGCACCGCGCGCACTCCGGCGGCACGGGCCTCCTCGTCCAGTTCCAGCATCGCGACGGTGGGTTCCCAGTCGTCGCAGATGTCCAGGTAGTGGGTGCCGGTGCGGATCGCGGCGCGCAGCACGTCGAGGCCGTAGCGGTAGTACGGGCCGACGGTGTTCAGCACGGCGTCGGCGTCCGCGAGGGCGGCGTGCAGCTCCGGGCCGTCCGTGACGTCGACCCGGCTCGCGCGGACGGGCACCGGTGCGCCGGCGGCGAGTGCGGCGGCGGCGCAGCGGGCGGCGTCGAGGTCCCGGTCGGCGATCACCAGTTCGTGGACGCCGGGCAGGGCGGCCGCGACCCGGGCGGAGACCCGGCCCATCGCGCCGGCCCCGCCGAGGGCGAGCAGCTTCATCGTGGGTCAGCCCTTCCGGTGGTCGAGCGAGGTCAGGAAGTCCCGCATGCCGTCGAGGTAGCCGGGGGTGAACAGCGAGCGCGGGGCGGCGACGGCCAGGACGGTGCTGCGCAGTTCGGAGTCCTCGACGTCCTTGGGCACGATGTTGTGGGTGGAGTCCGGGAAGCGCAGGACCTGGAGCAGGCCCGGGGTGGTGACGAGGCGGCGGTAGCCGGCCTCGGTGTCGTCGCTGTCGACGTTGACGTCCCGGCCGCCGAGGATCAGTTGCACCGGGATCCGGAGCGCGGCGAGGTCCTCGGTGGCGTCGGAGAGGTGGTTGCGCTTGTTGAACGCCCACCGCTCGGGGGTCAGCCCCTCGGTGTCGCCGCCGGCGGCCCGGTACTGCTCGAAGGTCGCACTCGCCCGCAGGGCGGCCAGGTTGCGGTCGCTGCGGGCGACGGCGGCCGCGGTCTCCTCGGGCGAGGCGTGCCGCTCGCCGAGCTCGGCGAGCAGGTTGTAGCGGCCCTGCTGGAGCCAGTTGACGGCGGTGCCGACGGCGATCAGGAACTTGACGTCCGGGGACTGCCGGGCGGCCTTGGGCATCACCCAGCCGGCCTGGCTGGCGCCCCAGAGCCCGATCCGGTCCGGGTCGATGCCGGGCTGGGCCTTGGCCCAGCGGATCGCGGCGAGGGTCTCGTCGACGCGGTCCTGGATGCTCTGGTCCAGCCAGTTGCCGGGGGCGTTGCGGACGCCGGGCTTGTCCCAGGACAGCGTGGCGTACCCGGCCTTCGCCATGGCTTCCCAGAGCGGCCGGTAGAAGGTGTCGTGGGTGGCGTCGACGGGCCCGTCGCCGTGGACGAAGACCACCAGGCCGTACGGTCCGTGGCCGCCGGTGGGGCGGGCCAGCACGCCCTGGAGCGGCTGCTTGCCGCCGGTGACGGTGACCCGCTCCTCCGTGAGGTCGTACTCGTTCTGGTACACCACCCAGCCGCCCGCGCCGACCAGCAGCACGGCCACGGACAGCAGTGATCCCCAGAGCCACCGGCGCTTGCCGAACAGCTTCATATCGTTCACTCGCCAATCGTTCGTTTCTAAAACGACCGTAGCAGAAGTGAACGCTAAGCGTGGGTCACCCGGTCCCCACCGTTGTCGGTGGGACGTGGGAGGCTGGGAGGCATGTGCGGCCGCTTCGTCTCCACCACCACGCCCCAGGACCTCGTCTCACTGCTCGGAGAGCTCCGGTGGGACCCGGCCGAGACCTTCGCACCGAGCTGGAACGTCGCCCCGACCGACCCGGTCCCGGCCGTCCTGGAACGCGTCGACCGGGACACCGGCGAGGTGCTGCGCCAACTGCGGCCGCTGCGCTGGGGATTGGTCCCGTCCTGGTCCAAGGACCCGTCCGGCGGCGCCCGCATGATCAACGCCCGCTCGGAGACCGTCGACACCAAGCCCGCCTTCCGCAAGGCCTTCACCGCCCGCCGCTGCGTCATCCCCGCCGACGGCTACTTCGAGTGGCGCGAGGTGCCCGCCACCGCCGGACACAAGAAGTACAAGCAGCCGTACTTCCTCAGCACCGGCAACGTGATGCTGATGGCCGGCCTCTACGAGTTCTGGCGCGACGGCACCCGCCCCGAGGACGATCCGCTCGCCTGGCTGGCCACCGCCACCGTCATCACCACCGACGCCACCGACTCCGCCGGCCGCGTCCACGACCGGATGCCCCTCACCATCGCCTCCGACGACCTCCCCACCTGGCTCTCCCCCGCCCACACCGACCGCGCCGAACTCCACCACCTGCTGCGCCGCCCCGCCGACGGCGACCTGCGCGTCCGCGCCGTCCCCACCACCGTCAACAGTGTCCGCAACAACGGCCCGCAACTGCTGGACCCGGCCGACGACCCGCTCGGACTGGCCGACTGAAGCCGAACCAGGGAGACCGCATGAACCGCACCCCCGCGAGCATCGTCGAGGCAGCGTTCCGCTGCTACCGGTCACAGGACCGGGAGGCGGCCGTGCCGCTGTACGCCGAGGACTTCACGTTCACCAGCCCCCAGGACGACCGCATCGACAAGGAGGCCTTCTTCCGCCGGTGCTTCCCCACCGCCGACCGGTTCACGGAGCAACGGCTGCTGCGGGTGACGCCCGCCGACGGGGAACTCGTCTTCGCCTACTACGAGTACGAGCTGACCACCGGCGACCGCTACCGCAACGTCGAGGCGATCACGGTCCGGGACGGGCTGATCCGGGAGGTGCAGGTCTTCTTCGGCGGCCGGCAGCCGGCGCCGAGCCCGCCCACGGCACCCTGAACCGGCCTCTCCGGATCGTTCCGCCCTGCCGACTCGGCCCGGAGCGGCACCCCGGCGCCCGGCGGCGTCAGCAGATCCTGCCGGGCCGGGCCGCGGTGGCCCGGAGCAGGTCCCGCAGCAGGCCGAAGTCGACGTTCTCCGGCCTGCGGAACCGCAGGCAGCCCTTGCCCATGTCCTGCCCGGCCAGCCGTTCCTCGAACGCCTCACGGACGTCACCGCGCATGAGGTAGAAGGAGATGTACTGCTTCTGGCTGGCGAACGCGATCTCCGCGGCGCCGTCCCGCTCGTACGCGGGCATCCCGTACGCCATGACCTCGTCGAAGCCCACCAGTTCCTCCCGGCACAGCTGCCGCAGCGCGGCCAGCACGGCCCTGCGTTCCTCGGGAACCCCGGTCAGGTAGCCGTCGACGTCGCTCGCCCCGCTCTGCACCATTCCATGAGGCTATGCCGGATGCGGAACCCGCATCAACATTTCAAGCTCCGCCCGGACGTTGTGGGATTCCTCCAAGATCCGGGCGGCGAGCCGGTCGGCGCCGGTGATCACGCGACCGGCCGCCCGGGCGTGAGGATCGCTTCGCAGCGGCCCGGGAAGAGGGCCGGCACCCAGTCGAGGCAAGGGGAACCCGGATGACCCACGGGTACTCGGTGTTCGCGGAGACGATGGCCGACCTCACCTGGCCGCAGGTCGAGGCGGCGGCCGCCAGGGGCGCGCGCGTGCTGCTGCCGACCGGCGTCATCGAACAGCACGGCCCCCACCTTCCGCTCGGCACCGACGCCTACGGCGCCTACCAGCTCTGCCGGCTGGTGAAGACGGAACTGGAGCGGCGCGGGGAGGAGACCCTGATCGCCCCGCCGGTGCACTGGGGGATCAACCAGGTCTCGGCCGGCTTCGCCGGAACCTTCCGCACCCGCCCCAAGACGGCGGCGGCACTGCGCACCGACATCCTGGACTCCCTTGCCACGGACGGCTTCCGGCGCATCCACCTGATCAACCACCAGGGCGACCTCGCCCACAACCTGATGCTGCTGGACGTCGTGCGCGAGCAGCACCGGAAGGGCCGCACGGGCGTGGTGCTGGTCGAGCCGGACTTCGTGGCCGACCGGCTCGCCGACGCCGCCGACGGGACTCCCGCGGCCCTGGGCGTGTTCGCGATGCGGCCACTGTTCGAAGGCCTGGAGCTGAGCGGCGAATTGGGCGTGCACGCGGAGGAGATCGAGGCGGCGATGATGATGCGCTGGTTCCCCGAGACCGTCGACCACGAGGCGATGGCCGGGCTCAAGCCGACCGGCCTCGGGACGGACGACCTCGCGGAGTGGCGGAAGGGCGGCGAGCACGCCCGCCGGGTGACCCCGCAGGGCTACTTCGGCGCGCCCTTCCCCAAGGACCCGTTCCTGTTCAGGTTCCATGAGCGGATGGCCCGCGCGATGGCGGACGTGGTGTCCGCGCGGTCGTGAGTGACGGACCGGCGGGCCTGGGGGAGCGAAAAACCGGTTGGGCCCGCACGGGCGGATCTGCCACGCTCGGCGGATGGGTGCATTGGATGGGGTGGCGGCCAGGGTCGCCGGCGGAGCCACCGTCGAGTTCAGGCCGAGCGGTTCGTCGATGGTCCCGCTGATCCGCAGTCGGCAGCTGGTGGCCGTCGCCCCGGTCGACCCGTCCAAGCTGGAGCTCGGCGACATCGTTCTCGCCCGGGTCGCCGGAACCGTGTACCTGCACCTGGTGTCGGCCCTCGATCCGGCCAGGCGGCGCGTGCAGATCAGCAACAACCGGGGCCGCGTCAACGGCTGGACCGGCCACGACCGGGTCTTCGGCATCTGCGTCGCCGTCGAGGGGGCGCCCCGGGCCGGGGCGGCGGACAAGACCCCGACTGCCTCCCCCGCCCGGCCCTGAGGCGCGCGGGACCGCCTCGGACCGAGGGCGTGTCTCATCCAGGAGGCCCGTTCGGGGCCGTCAGGAAGAGGTCCCGGTGCCGGGCGGCCAGCGGTGTCCGGCTTCGTGCAGGCGCTGCAGGGCCATGAGGTCGTTGGCCACCATCACCTGGGCCAGCCCGGCCGCCGCGGAGACGACGGCGGGCCAGCCCGGCGAGTCCAGGTAGTCCTCGTCGGGGGCCCGGGCGCCGACCGCCTCCTGGACCGCGCCGTAGGCCGCACCGAGCCGGGCCATCAGCTCGACCTCCTGCTCGGTGCGCAGGCTGTACCCGAGGGACCGCCCCGGATCGTTCGCGTCGCAGAAGTCGTCGAAGAGCACGTGCACGGTGTAGGCGAGGTCCTCGAACTCGTCCCGGTCGAGCCACACCTCGCGCTGCCAGGTCGGGCTGGCCAGCGCCACCACGGCGGGCACGACGTGGAGGCGGAACGCGGGGAGGGCGATGCCGTGATCGGTCACGGGCCGAGGGTACTCACTCCATGATCACCGGTACAGTCCCCGGCCGGCCGAGCGGGAGCAGGTACTGGATCGGCTCGCCGAGGTCGTCCAGGCCGAGGAGTTCGTGGGCGAGGTCGTCCTGGAGGCCGCCGAGGGGGGTGGTGCCGAGGCCGAAGGCGGCGGAGGTCAGGAGCAGGTTCTGGGCCAGGTGTCCGGCTTCCAGGACGCCGAGGCGCAGGGCGCGCAGACCGTAGCGGCGGCGCAGCCGGGCGAGGTCGAGGTACACGGCGAGGACGGCGGGGGCCCGGTCGACGCCGATGGCGTCGGGGTCCTCGGCCGGGCGGGAGAGGTAGGAGGAGAGCGCCTTGAGGTCGTCGAGGGCGGGGGCCGGGCCGATCGGGCGCAGGCTGCGGTGTTCGGGGAGGCAGTGGTAGGTGCCGGCGGGCAGGCCGTCGACGGCGAGGGCGAGCAGGCGCAGCCGAACGGTGTGCAGGGCGCCCGCGCTGGGGTACGGGCGGTGGCCGGTGTCGGGGGCGGGGGCGAAGGCGGACCAGAGCAGTCCGCCGAGCGCGCCGGCGGTGAGCGGGCCGGTCAGCGGGCCGCGGGTGGAGCGGCGGGTGCGCAGGGCGTCGGCGAGGGTGACGGGCGGCAGCGGGTCGGCGGGCAGCGGGAGGTCGCCGGGGCGGGGGCTCGGGGCCGGGTCGTGCGGCAGGTCGCGCAGGGCGGTGTCCTCGCCGCGGCCGATCTGGAACTTGCTGCGTTCCAGGTACTGGTGGTCGGGGGCGTGGTGGTCGGCGGGGAAGAAGGTGAACGGCTGTCCGGTCTCCAGCAGGGTGCGGGCGGCGAGGCGGCAGACCGCCCGTTCCTCGTCGGGGCCGACGCCGAGCCGGTTGAACAGCATGTGCAGCTGGGAGGCCCAGATCCACTCCAGGCGCTCCTCGGCCTCCTCGGCGGCCGAGGCGGGCGCGGCGGCCTCGGCGGCCGCGACGGCCCGCATCCGGGCGGCGCCCTCGGCGGCCCGCGCCGCCCAGTCCCCCAGCCAGGGCGTGGCCGTGCCGGCGTCCAGTGCCGCGCGCAGCTCCCGGGCGCGGCGGGCCAGCGTCTCCCGCTGGCGGGCGAACACGGTGTTGACCCGGGTGTGCACGGCGGCGCCCGGCAGCGGCCGGAACTCGGTGACCCAGCGCCAGGCGGCGGCGTGGCGGCGCAGCCAGCGGGAGGCGGCGAGTTCGTCGAGGCCGAGCGCGTACGCGGTGGTGTGGGCGAGGTCGAGGGCGAGCTGCAACCGCTTCTCGGGGGCCGCGCCGAGGGCGTGCAGGGCGCGGACGGCGGCGCGGGTGGAGTGGGTGAACACCTCTTCGGCGATCGGCAGCAGGGCCGCGCCGCCGTAGCGCTCGGTCTCGGGCTCGTACGGGACCTCCGTCACGGTGCCGTGCCCGTCCGCGAACGGGCCGTCGGGCGCGGTGCGTCGGGTGGCGAGGCGGGTGAGGTCGGCGGCGAGGGAGGCGGGCGCCGGGCCCGGGCCGCGGTGGCGGATGCGCAGGTGGGGGCCGCCCTCGCCGTAGCGGATGAAGAACCAGTCGGTGCCGGCGAGCCCGTCCATCAGCGGGGCGAGGTCCTCGGTGAGGAAGGCGTCGGCCTCGCGGGCGGGCAGCGGCAGCGCGAGGTGCAGGCTGTGCCAGGTGGTGGCCGGCAGCGCGTGGGTGGTCATCGTGTGCTCTCCGGTGGGCCAGGGGCGTGTCTTTCGGATCACGTCGGACAAGCGGGCGGCGTGATCCGGAAGACACGCCCTCAGGGGAACGGGTGCGGGTGGAGCGGGAGTTCGTCGTGGCGCAGCGGCGCGGGGGTGCGGCCGAGGCGGTACGGGACCTCCAGCAGGCGGGACAGGCCCCGGGTGCGGCGGTTGGCGTGGCCGAAGGTCATCGGCAGCGTGCCGGGGACGACGACCTTGGCGCAGTGCAGGCCGAGCCGGTCGCGGACGCCGGGCTCGTCCTGGGTGACCACGAGGACCTCCAGGTCCTCCCCGGCCAGCCGGGTGACCGTCCGCTCCAGCAGGTCGGTGAGGTCGGTGACCGGCTCGGGGTCGCCGGGCCAGCGCTCGGTCCACGGCACCGGTGGCGGGCCGGCGAAGAGGAAGTCGAGGCGGGGCTGGGCCTCGGACAGGGTGTTGAGGCCGACGTGGTCGTCCAGGGAGACGACGAGCTCCGGGCGCTCCAGCATCGGCCGCAGCCGCTGCGGGTCGCGCGGCCCGCCCGGGGCGGTGGAGCGGTGGGGCGCCTCCTGGACGTTGGTGACCACCTCGGCGACGGCGGAGCGGATCGCCGTCCGGGGGTCGTGGTGGGCTCCGGCGGCCAGGAGGGTGCGCGGGGCGTCGGGGTGGTCGCCGCGGTGGCGGCAGAGGGCGATCACGGCGGGTACGCCGAGGTCGTTGGTGGCGTCGAGCAGGGTGAGGTGGTAGCCGAACAGCTCGGCGCGGTCGGCGAGTTCGGCGATCTGCGGGTCCTCGGTGGGGACGGCGACGCCGGGCAGCGGGGTCCGGGCGTACCAGGCCATCAGGAAGGCGTCGCGCTCGGCGACCTCGAACAGGCCGTAGAGCGCGGCCTCCTGGGGGCTGTTGCCGAGTCCGCAGCCGTTCGAGGACTCGTAGACCACCCGGGGGCGGTCGCGGCCGGGAACCTCCCAGTAGGCGACGCGCTCCGGGACGGCGACCGGGCGGCGGCGGGTGAGCGACCAGCCGTGCACCCAGTCGAGGACCAGCTCGGGGGTGTACGGGGCGGTGGCCGGGGTGGGGTGCCCCTGGTGGGGGTCGTCGGGCAGGCCGAGCCGGGCCGGGTCGAGGACGGCGTCCGGGCCCAACTCGCGTGCCAGTTCGGCGTAGGAGGCGCGCAGGACGGTGCGGCGCCCGAGCGGCCGCATGCCGGCGTGCCGTTCCACCGCCTCGAAGAGCGCGACCCGCTCGCTGGAGCGGAAGTCCGCGGCGCGCCCGTACCCGCCGTCGTCGAGTGCCCGGCCGTCGGTCACCCAGGCGGTGGTGAGGGCGAAGGCCGAGTCCTCGGTGCGGAACAGCCGGCGGACCGGGCCGAACCGCTCGTCGTACAGTTCGGCCCGCAACTGCCCCGCGTCGGTGCGGTCGTTGGGCCCGCGCAGGACGGCCGGGTCGGGCAGCGGGCGGGGGGTGGCGGGCAGCCGGGCGGCCTCGGGCGTGTCGGGGGGCAGCGGCCGGCAGACCTCGCAGCCGCCGACGGGGCGGACCCGGTGGGTGGACCAGGTAGCCCGGCCGCCGTGCACCACGTGGACGGTGGCGCCGTCGGCGCTCTCCGCGGCCTCGGGGCTCCCGGCGCTCTCCGCGCTCTCCGCGGCCTCGGGGCTCCCGGCGCCCTCCGCGCCCTCCGCGGCCTCGGGGCCCTTGGCCAGCTCGGCGGCGAGCGCGGTCACGGCCTCGGCGAAGGCCGGGGTGCCGGTGCCGCCCAGCGCCAGGGCCGGGCTCTGCCAGGGCACCCGGCCGCCGGCGGTGGCGAGCCGCTGGTACTCGACGCAGGCGAGGCAGGCCGGTGCGCCGGGGGCGAGCACCGGCCCGACCACGGTCAGCGCGCCGTCCTCGCGCACCGGCACCAGGCGTACGGGGTGTGCCAGGGCGTGCCGGCTGAGCCGGGCGGCCAGGCCCAGGGTCCATTCGGTCAGGTGGACGACGGCGGTGCCGCTCGTGGCGGCCAGCGCCTCGACCGGGGTCAGGACCGGCAGCTCGCTCATGGGCGGCCTCCTTCGGCTGTGAGGGCCGTGAAGCCGCAGCCGTCCAGGGCGTCGGCGAACGGGCGGGCCTCGGGGGTGGCGGGCCGCCAGCGGGCGGTGCGCAGACCGGTGATCCGGACCAGGGCGGCGTGCAGGTCCGCCTCCCGGTCGGCGATGTCGGCGAGCCAGCGGTCGGCCCAGCCCAGGTCGGTCCAGGCCGCCGGGGTCCGGCCGGCGGCGGCGAGCGGGGCGGCGGCGCCGGACAGGACGGTGTGGTGGACGGCGGCGAGGCCGGCGCCCCGGGCCATCAGCCGGGTGAGGGCGGCCAGTGCGGCGTGGGCGACGGCGTCGGCGGGCGTGGCCTCGACCGCCCTTCCCTCCTCCACCTGCGCCAGGTACACCGACTCGCCGGAGAGTTGACGGATCGTCGGTTCAGGTGTTCGGCCGAGCCGGCGGGCCAGGACGCCGTACCAGTGCCCGGCCTGCGGGTGTTCCCGCCAGGCGGACTCGGGCACCGTCCGGTCGCCCCTCGCCGCCCGGTCATCCGGGAGCGGCCGGTCGCCCCGCACCGCCCGGGCGAGCACGGCGCGGCGCAGGGCCAGGCCGAGGGCGTGGTCCGGGTCGACGCCGACCACCGGCACGGCTCCCCCGCCCACCGCCGCCAGGTGCAGTTCGGCGGACCGACAGGCGGCGGCCAGCCGGGCGAGGTCCGTCCGCACCGCCCCGGCCGCCAGCGGGCCGGCGGGGGTGGCGCAGGAGACCAGGGCCACGGGCAGCTGCGGGAGGTCGCCCGCGGAGGGTGCGTCCAGCACGCCCAGCCGGGGGTCACCGAGGGCGTTCACCCGGCGCAGCGCCTCGGCGAGGCTCCCGGGCGGCGCGGCGACGGCCCCGGGGCCCGCCGCCCACGGGTGGTGCTCGGCGTGCGGCGGAGCGGCGTCGGCGATCAGGACGGTGGGGCGCCCGTCGAGCAGCCGCGGATCATCGGCCGGCTCGCCCGGGTCCGGCAGGCCCGCGACGGCACAGAGCAGCCGCTGGGCGCCGGCCGCGGCGAGCAGCGCGAGGAGCACGGGCGGCGGGTCCGCAACGGGGGCGGGTTCCAGCCGGGCGGCGAGCGCCGCCGCGTCCGTCCGGGCCCGGGCCGGGTCGGCGGGCTCGGTGACGAAGCCGCCGTCCGCACCGCACTGCACCGCGACCGCCAGCTCCGTTCCCGCCGGACCGTCCGCCGTGGCCACCACCCGGCCGGCGGGCAGCCCGGGCTCGGCGACCACCGCCGGGGCCGCCGTACCGCCCCGGGCCAGGGCGCGCGCCATCGCGCGGGCCGACGGGCCGTCCGGGTCCGCGGCGGCCACCACCGGGCGGGCGGCCGCCAGGGCCGCCTCCGCACCGCCGGGGTCGTCCGCCACCGCGCCCGGCCAGGGCGGCAGTCGGACCCCGTCCGGGTGGTCCACGAGCAGGCCGTGCTCGCGCAGCCGGGCGGTGACGGTGGCCAGCGCGGCCGCCACCCTCGGCTCGACGGTCGCCTCGACGGCCGCGTCGGCGGCCTCCGCCTGCGGCCCGAGCCGGGCGGCGAGCACCTGCCACAGCGCCGGGAGCGCCCGGCTGCCCTCCAGGGTGACGCTGCTCTCGCGCCCGCGCAGGTGCAGCCCTTCGCGCAGCGGCGTCACCGCCACCCCGGGGCGCAAGCGGGGCCGAACGGCGTCCGGTTCGGCCGTCATGCCGCCCCCTCCAGCTTTGTGCGCCCCGCGCCGCCCGTCGCCCCCGCGGCGCCCGACTGCTCCGGGCCGCCCGGCTGCTCCGCGGCGCCGAGGAGCGTCTGCCAGCGGTGCCCGGTCAGTTCGGGCACGCTGCGCACCAGCAGGTGCGCGGCCAGGTAGCGCTCCATCGGGCGGACGTCGCAGATCGCGAGCAGCCGGTACAGGCCGTTGGTGCCGGCCCGGTTGATCAGGTAGTCGGGACGGTGCCACATCCTGCCGTCGGGGTCGGCGCGCTGCAGCAGTCGGTGGAACTCGCTGTAGCGGGTGCGCAGTTCGGCGTTCCAGCGCTCGGCGGTGGCCGGGTCGCCGAGTGCCTCGGCGCGCTCCCGGTACTCGGTGTGGCGGCCGCCGAGGTCGGCGCCGGCCGTCAGCCGCCGCTCGGCCAGGCTCCAGGCGGTCGCCGACCAGTGCGCCCAGTCCCGTTCCCAGTCGCGCGCGCCGCCGTCGGCGATCCGGCCGACCAGCGCGGTGACCGCCCGGCCGCTCTGCTCCCAGCGGCGCTCGAAGGCGGCCCGCAGGCTGCCGTCCGGGTCCTCGTGGACCAGGAAGTCCTCCAGGTGCGAGAGCACCGAGTAGTGCGCGCCGACCAGCCCGTCCGGGTGCGCGGTGGCGTGTGCCGCGAGCGCCGTCACCACCAGCTGCACCCGCGCCTGCGGGGTGTCGCCGTGCGCGCCGAGGAAGTGGCAGGCCGAGTCGAGGGCGGGCAGGCCGGTCCGCAGCAACTCCTCGCGCAGCTCGGCGGATTCGGTGCCGATCAGCGCCCGCAGGGCGTCTTCGGCGGACCGGTCGGCGGGCGCCGCCACCACGGTGTTGTCCGGCACCAGCGGCGCGTACGGCGGCGCGATCAGCTCCGCGCGTCCGGCGACGGCGGCCTCGGCGAGCAGCTGCTCGTCCGACCGGTCGGCCACGGAGGGGTGCGCGGCCGCCCACGCCCGCAGCGCCTCGGCGGCCCGCTGCGCCGCCCCGGCCACCCGTGCCTCCGGGCCGCGCAGCCGCAGCCGCAGGTGCGGTCCGAACCGCCAGTGCCGCTCGACGTGGGCGGCCAGCCCCTCGGCCGCCGCCTGCCGGGCCAGCGGCAGGACGGCTTCGCGCAGCGCGCGGGCCTTGTCGGGCCGGTAGTGGTACAGGACCACGTCCCAGGCGGTCACGGCCCCTCGGCCGTCGGCCGGGTCACTCATCGGGCGCCTCCTCGGCGATGGCGGTACGGACGGATTCGAAGGCGCCGGCCGCCTGCGCGCTGCCCCGGCCGGGCCGGTACGTCTCCACCACGAGTTCCACGGCCCGGGTCGGCTCCGGCTGACCCGCGATGGCCGGGAGGGCCTCCTCCAGCACCGCGCCGCGCGGGTGCCGGGTGAGCCATTTGGCGAGGTGGCGCAGGTGCAGCGGGTTGCCGAGGTCGACGGGCTGCGGCTTGGGGGCTCGCAGGTGGGCGACGAAGGCGTCGCCGGGCGTGCCCGCGGGGTCGGCCGCGGCCGGTGCGGGGTGGAGGAAGAACTGTTCGGGCAGGTCGAGCCGGGCCCGCCAGCGGGCGACGGCCGCGGCCGGGACCCCGTCGGGGCCCGCGTCGGCGGCGAGGTCGGCCCGCAGGGCGTCGAGCACTCCGGCCGGCAGGAGCCAGCGGCGGCGGGCGAGGACGACGTGCCGGTGGCGCAGCCGCGGGGTGCGCAGCACGGTGCCGCCGGGCGCGGCGAGGGTGGTGCGCGGCAGCAGCGGCCGGAAGTCGACGACTCCCTCGGGGTGGTCGTTGAGCAGCGGGCCGAGCCGCCGGGGCAGCATGACCGGTGCGAGGAAGCCCAGGTAGAGGACGTCGAGCAGCTCGCCGGTGGTGCGCAGCCGCAGCCGGAGCTGGTCGTCGACCGGATCGTGCACGAGGTCGAGGTCGGACTCGGCGAGGCCGGTCCACTGTCGGTCGGGGCCGATCTCGTCGGCGAGCAGTCGCGGGTGCAGGTTGGCGTTGAAGCCGCCGACCGGCCGGATCTGGGCGGCGCGGGCGCCGGCGCCGAGGCCGGACCGCAGCTGCCGGGCGACCTCGGTGGCGGCCTGCGGGGCCAGGCCGTCGAGGAAGCGGCTGGTGAAGCGCCCCCAGCCGCCGTAGACGTGGTTGACGCACAACAGGCCGTCCGCGGAGCCGCGTTGGACGAACCAGGAGTAGCTGAGCGGGCGGGCCGCGGTCCAGTGGGGCAGTCGGGCGGCCAGGGCGCGGATCCGCTCGGCGGGGAGCACGAGTTCGCCGTCCTGCTCCGGCAGCTTCGCGAACTCCTCGCGCAGCGCGGCCAGTTCGTCCGGGGGTGTCGGATCGGCCCAGGAGTCCGCCAGGTCGGCAGCGAAGTCCCAGGGGGCGTCGCACACCCCGCCGACGCCGTAGCGGGCGACGAAGCGGTCCCGGGCCGCCCGGCGCATCAGGTGAGCGTAGTCGAACAGCTCGGCGAACGCGGTGAGTTCGGCGAGCGCCGCCCGGTCGGCCGCGCCCGGCCGGGGCTGCGGCGGAGCCGGCGCGTGGACGTCCTCGCTGAGGACGCTGAGCGGCGCGGCCTCCTGCGGCACCGGCCGGCCGGCGTCGGCCAGCAGCAGCCGCCAGCGCTCGGCGAGGACGGCCAGCAGTTCGGGGCGGTGCTCGCCCGTGGTCACGGCCAACTCGGCGTTCTGCCGGTCGAGTTGTTCGATCCGGTGGGCCAGCTCGGCGTCCTGCGGCCACTGCCGGAGCCACCCGGCCAGGCTGCGGAGCGGGTGCCGGTCCTGCGGGTCGACCGGTTCGGTGGGCACCAGCAGCCGGGCCGTGACGAGCTGGTCCACGAAGCGCTGCGCGCCCGGGTCGCCGCCCGGCCGTCCGAGGGCCTCGGCGAGCCCGGCGGCGAGCCGGTCCGGCGGGGCCGGGGTGGCCGCGAGCGAGGCGAGCAGGGCGAGTTCGGGCCGGGCGGCGAGTTCGACCTCCTCCTCCCGGGTGACCAGGAAGCGCCCGCCCGCGAACAGCGCCTCCGCGCGGGCGTAGCGGGCCCGGCCGTCGGCGACCCGGGCCGCGCTGGTCATCCGGTGCGGCAGCGTGCGGCTGCGGCGGGGGTCGTCGAGCAGGGCCTGGACGAGCGCGGTGACCAGCGCCCGGTTCTCCCGGACGCAGGCGCGGGGCTCGCCGGCCGCGGCTTCGCCGTCCTCGGAGGACCAGCCGACGGCGGTGAACCAGGACAGCGGGCTGGTCTTGGCGGTGGCCCGCAGGGCGTGCCGCAGCACGGCGGCCTCCTCCTTGCGTGCCCGGCCGCGCGGCGGTTCCCCGGTCGCGCCCGCGGTGTTGGCCACCGCGCGCAGCAGGTCGGCGCTGGTGAGCGCGACGGCCCGGGTGAAGGCGGGCTCCCGGCAGATGTCCGCGAGGGCGGCCCGTTCGGCGGCGAGGGCGGGCGGGACGGCGTCGGCGAGCGCGTCCAGCAGCCGGGCCCGCAGCCGTCGCAGCTCAAGCCACTCGGCGAGCCGCGGGATCCGGCGCGGCAGGTCGGCGAGCCGGTCGAGCAGCGCCGCCCGCGGCGTTCGCCCGTTGTGCAGGTCGCGGCGCAGCGGCAGCACGACCCTGCGGTGGAACTCCTCGTCGTGCCCGGCCCGGCCGGCGTACAGGTCGTCGCAGAGGGCCGGCCGCAGGGCCTCGGCCGCGGCCTCGGCGGCGGCGAGGTCGCGCAGCAGCGCCCGGGTGTGCGCCGTGGCGGCGGACTGGGCGGGCCGGGCGAGCACGGTGGAGCGCACCAGGGCGTGGCGCGCGGCGTACGCGGCCGGAGCCGGTGCGGGGACCGGCGCCCGGGCGTCCCGGGGCGGGGCGGCGCGGTTGGGCATGGGCGGTTCCCTCCGACGGGGCCTGGGGGCGCGTCTCGTGGGACTGGTCGGTTCCGGCCGCGGCGCCGTCGGCCCGACCGGGTCCGCGCGACAGGTCCTGCGGACCCGCGGCAGGCGCTGTGGACGCGGGACGAACCCGGGGGGGGCGGGGGGGGGGGCGGGGGGGGGCGCCCCCCCCGGGGCGGCGCCGGGCCCCGCGCGTCACACCCCGGTGATGCGTCCCCAGACC
>NZ_JBHVJT010000057.1:39194-63067 GCF_042798815.1 Kitasatospora sp. NPDC057738
GGGGTGTGTGTGGGGGGGGTGCCGGCGGCAGGAGGTGGTCCGGACCGGGGTCTGGGGAACCGGGGGGCGGGCGTGGGGGAGGTGAGACGCCCCCCTGGCTCCGGTGCCCCCCCCCGGGTCCCTCCTGGCACCGTGGCCGCGGCCTCAAAGGGCCCGGCCGACGGGTTCGGGCTGTTCCTTACATGTCCTGCGGCTGCGCGCAGGAGGACGAGGCCTGGCAGGAACAAGAGCCCCAGGAGGCGCCGTTCTCGGGCAGCGCGACGGTGTCGCGCAGCGAGGTGACGGTCAGCTCGCTGAGGTCGAGGTCCTGAAGGTCGAGGCTCTCGACACGGGACGCGGTGATGTCGGACATGGCGTTCTCCCTCACGTTGGCAGGCCTGCCGGTCGAACCGGAAGGACGGGCCTGCGATCAGATGTTGCGGGATGTGCCGGGCCCCCCGTGGGTGCGCCGCCCGCGGGTCGCTCGGACCCGGGCTTCGCACCGCCCGACGGCGACTCTAGGCGGCGGGCGGCGGACGGCGGTACGGGCCACCGCCACCTTGGCCGGAGCCCGCGCCTGGTCGGCTCAATACCGTTTCCACTCAAGCGGAACCCCAGTCCTCACGGATCCCCGCCCCATCGGCGGGTGCGGTCCGCCGGGACGGTCCGGGGCACCGAGGCAGGGGGGCGGCCCGGACGGGCGGCCCACGGATCCTTTTGCCGCACAGTGAAACTGACGAAGCGTCACCATTCGGCCCGGACCGGTCGGGGCCGGTCAGTGCAGCGGCAGCAGTCCCGGCACCGGGCCGCCGCGCCGGGCGAGGCGGCGCAGGAAGGTGGTGACGCCGGGCGTGCCGACCGCCCAGGCCCGGGCCTCCGCGTCCGGCCGGCGGCCGGGCAGCAGCGGCCGGTCGGGCGGGCCGCCGGCCCGGGTGAGGATCAGGGCCGCCAGTTCCTCGGCGGCCGCCCAGTGCCGGGCCTCGCCGGTGGCCACCGCGAGGTCGACGAAGAGGTCCCCGACGCCCGCGAGGCCGCAGCAGCGGAACACCTGCGCGGTCCTCGGGGCGAGCGTCCGGCAGGTGTCGGCCGCCTCGGCGGCCAGGGCGATCAGCGCGTCGTCGCCGTCCCGCCGGCCGGCCTGGACCAGCAGGGTGCCGAGCCCGGCCAGGCCCCGGCACCACGACAGGTAGCGGCGGGTCGCCCCGGGCGCGCGGGCGGCGGCGGCGATGCGCGGGAGGTCGGCCGCGAGTCCGTCCACGATCTGCCGGGCGGCGTGCCGGGACGCCTCGTCGGGCATCGCGAGCAGGAAGTGGGCGACGCCCGCGCGGCCGTGGGCGAAGCCCTCGGCCAGGGCCGCGGTGCCGGGGTTGGGCTCCTCCCCGAGGTCGTCCAGCGGCCGGCCGGCCAGGTCGGCGGCGCAGTCGGCCGCCGCCGCGCGGTGTGCTCCGGCCGCCGGGTCGAGGGCGGCGAGCAGCAGGTGCCCGGTGCCGATGCCGGCGGTGCCGCCGATCTGGTCCACGCCCGTCCCCTCGTACCGGCGGGGCCGCGGGGGCTCGGTGCCCAGCGCGGCGGCGGCCTCGGCGAGGAACAGGTCGACGCCCGTACGGCCCTGGTACAGCGAGCCGTCGAGGTGGTCGAGGGCCGGGTGGGCGGCCGTCCAGCGGGCCAGTTCGGCGGCGGCGGCCCGGGCGTCCGGGCGCTCGGGGTGCTGGAGCAGTTCGAGGCCGAGTCCGGCCGCGCCGTCGTACAGCGAGAGCAGGGTCCGGGGGCGCTCCGCGCCGGGGTCGGCGGCGACCAGTTCGCGGGCCATCCGGACGCAGGTGGTGACGGTGTGGTCGAGGGCCTCGGCCGGCCGGCCGCCGCTCCGTCCGCCGGGGGCACCGCGTCGGACCGGGCGGGGTCCCTCCCGCAGCCGGGCCGCCGCGGCGGCGCGGTGTACCGGGTCGAAGCTCAGCAGGCCCTCGACCAGCTCCGCCGCCGGGTGCCCGGGCTCCGGGAGGGCGGCGCGCAGGCAGGCGAGGGTGCGGTCGCGGTTGGTCGCCGGGTCCTGGTCGATCACCACCGGGTCGAGGCCGGTGAGGGCGTGGTGCAGGGTGGCGCCCAGCGCGTAGTGGTCCTCGGTGGGGTCCTCGCCGGTGGCGCCCGGCAGGCCGTACCCGGCGGTGGCGCCCGGGGGGCGGTCGCCGGCCAGGGCGCTCACGCCGAAGTCGACCAGCGCGGGCCGGCCGTCCGGGTCGAGCACCACGTTGGCGGGCTTGAGGTCGCAGACCACCACGCCGCGGGAGTGCACCGCGTCGAGCACGTGCAGCAGCCGGCGCGCCAGCGTCCACCAGTCCCGTCCGCCCGCTGTCCCGGCACCGGCACCGGCACCGGCACTGGCACCGGCACCGGCGTCGTACGGGCCGGCGGTGAGCACCTCGCGGCGCAGGTCGATCCGGCCGCGGGCGGCACTGACCAGGTACTCGTCGGTGCCGTGCCGGAAGTAGTCGACCAGTGCGGGCACGCCGGGGATCCCGGCCAGCGCGTCGAGCACCCGCTGCTCGTGCCGCAGCCGGCCGCGCGCGTCGGTGCCCGCGCCGTCCTCGGCGACGAAGGCCCTGGCCTGCTTGATCACCACCTCGCGCCCGGTGGCGAGTTCGACCGCGCGGTAGACGTGGCCGCTGGGCGCCCGGGTGATGCCGGCGGTGATCCGGTAGCGGCCGGCTCCGACCCGGGTGGTCGCCGGGCGGGCGGGGGCGTCGGCCGCTTCGAAGGGGTCGTCCGCCCACGGCGGCCGACGGTAGCGGGCCTCGGCCAGTCCGGGGAACAGCGAGCCGTCCGGGCCCGCCATGCCGGCCTGCGCCTCGTCGTCGGTGACGCGGAACGGCCCGTAGCGGTAGTGCACCGGGGCGTCGGGCCGGACGGGGCGGTCGCTCACCACGGCGGGGCCTTCCCGGCCTGCCAGTGCTTGCGCCAACTCCAGCCCCAGGGATCGGACTTCCTCCGGCCGGGGGTAGACCGTGACGGCCTTGCCGACGGCGGCGGCGCCGTGCCGGCCGCTGTTGAGTTCCCACAGTGCCGCGGCGCTCACCGCGAACTTCACGTCGCAGACGCGGCCGAGCAGGATCGGCAGGACGGTGTCCAGCAGGGCCGCGAAGCCCTCCGGTCGGGCGGACAGGTGGAGTTTCCAGCCGTGGGCCAGCTCCGGCATCCGGGGGTCCGGGAGGTACCACCACTGGCCGTCGGTGCGCAGCGGGCGGTGCGGGCCGGGCGCCCGGGCGGCCAGTTCCTCGGCCCGGCACCGCAGTTCCTCCTGTCCCAGGACCGCGGCGGAGCCGGGGTCGGGCGGTGTGCTCATCGTTGCGTCCTTCCCCGGTCCGCCGTGGTCCGCCGTGCTCCGGGATCCGAAGGGATCAGGAGTTGAACTCGCAGGGGAAGCTGGTCGGGACGTAGGTCACCCACACGTCGTCGATGCAGGCCACGGGGGTGAGGTCGGCGTCGAGCTCGTCCTCGAAGACGATGGCGTCCTCGTCGATGTCCAGCAGGCCGGCGTCGCGGATGTCGGTCATCAGGGCACTCATGGGGGTCCTCCCAATGATTGGAGTTTTGGGTCCTACGTGCTGACCGCGCTCGGAGCCGGGGTCGGGCGGGGCGCTCGTCCTTCCGCCCGTCCCCCGGTCCGCCGTGCCTCGGGATCCGGACGGATCAGGAGTTGAACTCACAGGGGAAGCGGGTCGGGACGTAGGTCACCCACGGGTCGGCGAGGCAGGCCACGGGGGTGAGGTCGGCGTCGAACTCGTCCTCGAAGACGATGGCGTCCTCGTCGATGTCCAGCAGGCCGGCGTCGCGGATGTCGGTCATCACGGCACTCATGGGGGTCCTCCCAATGATTGGGGTCTTTGGGTCCTGCTTGCTGAGCGCGCTCATGCTAGCCAGGCCGCCCCACTCGGGACAGGGCGCCGACCGACCTGCCGGATCGCCTACGACAAAGGGAGGTTCCGTTTGTGGACACCGGCTCCGACGGCTCTCACCGGGGCCGCACACACCGGATCGCCGCCTCCGGGACCGGAGGCGTTCACGGGCCGGCGACCGGTCAGCCGCGCGGGCGGCGCGCCCGGAGGTACTCGCGGGCCAGCAGGCGCAGCGCGGCGGGCTTGGCCGGACCGGCCGAGCGGCGCAGCAGGGCGCCGAGGTCGGCGCGGGCGGCGGCGCTGGTGAGCTCCTCCACGCCGACGATGCAGCGGACCATCGGCCGGTGGGCGGGCGGCACCCGGTCGATGACGGCCCTGCCGTCGGCGAGGGTGCGGTCGGCGCGGTCGAGCAGGGCGGCGAGCAGGGCCCGGACGGCGGGCAGGTCGCGGGCCCGCTCCAGGTCGGCGCGGGTGACGCCGTGCTCCTTCAGGGTCTCTTCGGGGATGGTCAGCCGGCCGTCGGCGAGGTCCTCGGCGAGGTCGTTGACGAAGTCGAGCCGCTGGCTGCCGTCGATGAAGGTGCGGCAGGCGGCGCGGTAGCCGCCCTGGTCGCCGTCCGGGCCGATCAGGCCGGCGACCACCATGAAGCCGGGCAGCGAGTACCCGTCCACGTAGGCCTGGTAGTCCTCCTCGGTGGCGAATCCGGTGAAGTCCAGGTCGGCCCCGGTCGCGGCGAGGAAGTCCAGCGCCCGGTCCCGCAGGACGGGGTGGGCGGCGACGCTGTGCAGCAGCGGGCGCAGCTCGGGGTCGTCGGTGCGGCCGGCGGCGAGGCCGTCGGTGACCCGCTGCCGCCAGCGGGCGGACGCCGCCCGGCGTTCGGCGAGCGGGCCGCTGTCGAGCAGGGTGTCGGTGCGGTGCATGAAGGCGGCGGCGGCGATCACGTGCGGGACCATCCGCGCGGGCAGCAGCAGCTCGGTGGCGAGCGCGGCCTCCCGCCGGTAGCGGGCCATCTGCTGCCGCTGCCGGCCGTAGTCGGCCCGCAGGCCGGCCTCCCGCACCCCGGCCGCGTCCAGCGCCCGCTCCCACCTGCCCACTCGGTCCACCCCATCGTTCGTTCGACGGGGCCGAGCGTAGCCGGTGGGAGCGGGAGGACCTATTCGGGGCCCTGCGGCCCCGGGGCCGCGGCGGCGCCGGTCAGCGCTGGCGGATCGTGGCGAAACCGCAGGCCGGGGTGCAGAGGGTGACGATGCCGCTGTAGCGGTGGGTGGTCCGGCCCCGGGTGACGCTGTGCACGGTGTGCTTCTCCCGCAGGTTGAGCTCCCGGCAGCGCGGGCACGCGGCGCCGACCGGATCGCCCCAGGGGCGGTTGGGGTTGAGCTTGGCGATGGAGACGACCATCAGGACGGCGGCCACGCCCGCGCCGCCGAAGCCGATCACCCGCCACACCCCGTTGCCGGACTCCCGACGGTCGATCATCTCGTCGTAGGAGTAGGTGCCCCCGCCGCCGCGGCTGGACCAGATCCGGCACTCGCTGTGCCGGGTCATCGTCTGGCCGTCGCAGGTCGGCGGGGTGTCCGGGTCCGCCTTCCCGACCACCAGGGCCAGGAAGAAGCCGAGTGCGATCAGCAGGCCGAAGACGACCACGGCGACGGTCCGGCTGCGGCCGGTGTGCAGCCGCTTGCGTTCGTTGTACGCCGTATCGATCACAGCCTGGGCCATGTTGCCCCCGTCGACCGCCACTGGTCTTCTCCCGTTGTCCACGCCGCCCGCCGGGCCCGGGTGACGGGCCGGACGGGACCCCCGTCCGGGGGCGAGAAGAACCCACCACGAACGGTGCCCGCTTGTCCGGGACTTGGGAAGATCTTGACCCTTCGGTGGTCCGCCCGGCGTCCGCTCAGTCGCCGACGGCGACCGAGGCCAGGTAGGAGCCCGCCCGGGCCGGGTCGAAGTACCACTCCTCCAGGTCCGCCGGCTCGTCGAAGGCGTTGGCGAACCGGTGGGCCACGGCGGGCGACCGGCCCCCGGCGCCGAGGATCTGGAGGACGTGCGGGGGCGGTGGGGCGAGCAGTTGGTTGCTCCAGGTGGTGGCGGGGGCGGCGAGGTGCCAGAACCTGTCGAAGGCCTCCTGCTGGAAGGCCCGGTCGAAGGGCCTGTCGCCGTGGTCGAGGATCGCCTCCAGGTAGACGGCGGCGCACTTGGCGGCGTTGTTGGAGCCCTGGCCGGCGATCGGGTCGTTGAGGACGACCACGTCCGCGACGCCCAGCACCGAACCGCCGCCGGGCAGTTCGCCGATCGGGTGGCGCACCGCCGGGGCGAAGCGCCCGGCCAGGGTGCCGCCCGCGTCGGTGAGTTCGACGCCGGAGCGGGTGCGGTCGTACTCCCAGGGTGTGAAGGTCTTCATCAACTCCAGGGTCACCCGCAGGTGTTCGGCCGGATCGCGGATCCCGTCGAAGGCGTCCGCCGGGCCGCCCGGTCGGGCCTCCCAGATCATGATGTCGCAGGGCCCGGCCTCGGTCAGGGCGGGCACCATGAACAGCTCGCCGACGCCGGGCACCAGGTTGCAGCGCACCGCCGGGTAGTCGTGCTCGGGGCGCGGCCCGAGCCCGTGCACATAGCTGGCGGCCAGCGCGCGCTGCGGCCGCTCGTACGGGGAGCGCGCGTGGTCGCGCTCGAACAGCGAGGCCAGCGCGCCCTTTCCGGAGGCGACCAGCACCAGGTCGTAGGAGCCGGCCAGGTTCTGCAGGTCGGCCGCGGTCACCTGGCGCAGCTCCACCCGGCCGCCGCGTCCGGCGAACAGCTCCAGCCAGGTGGACATCTTCAGCCGCTGGTCGACGGACTGCGCGCGGGCGTCCAGCCGGGCGACCCAGTCGATCGCCCGCTCCGCCTCCGGTCCGGCGACCGACACCCCGAGGCCCTCGATCCGGGGCGCCCGGTCGGCCCACAGGTCGAGGCCGAGGGCGCGCTCGGTGCGCAGCGCGGAGTCGAACATGCACTGGCTGGACATCACCCGCCCGCCGCGCACCTCCTCCGGGCCGCGGTCGGTCAGCACCGTCACGTCGTAGCCGTGGGCCTGCAGCCCCAGGGCCAGTTGGAGCCCGGCCTGCCCGGCGCCGACGATCAGAATTCTGCGCATCGCCCCTGCTCTCCTGGTGGTACGTCCCGGACGGCGGCCCGCACGGCCCGGCCGCCACCGGACTGCTTACCAGTCATCGGGACGCCCGTCCACGGGCCGTGCCGGTGCCCGTCGCCCGCCCTCCTGCCGGAGCTCCCGGGCCCGGCGGGACGGCAGGTGCGTCACCCCGTGACCAGCTGCCGTCCGCTGACCTCATCCGGGCGGATCCGCACCCAGCGCGGCCGGTCCCCGCCCGCCCAGGGGGCCGCGCCGGGCAGGCCGGCCAGGCGCTCCAGTTCGGCGGGGTCGTCCACGTAGTGCGCGGGGCCGAGGGCGAGCACGCTCCAGCCGCGCCCGAGGTACTCGTCGATGTGGTCGACCTGGAAGGAGACCGCGGCCCCCTCCTCCGGGGAGGCGGCGCCGTGCTCGCCGGTGCGGTAGGCGAAGGAGCCCCGGTCCACCACGTAGTTGACCGGCAGCACCACCGGCCCCGGCTCGACCGGCAGGGCGATCCGGCCGATGCCGTGGTCGCCGACCAGCTGCCAGCACTCCTGCTCGGTGAGGTCGAGCAGCCGGGGGCGCGGGCCGGGGCCGCCCTGGCCGGGCGGGGCGTCGGCGCGGCCGGACACCAGCTCCTCGGGGGTGCTGTCGAGGGCGGCGGCGATCCGGACGAAGCCCCCGGGGTCGAAGGAGGGACCGGCCTCCAGCAGGCACCGCAGGTAGCGGGGAGCCATCGAGGCCCGGTGGGCCAGGGCCTCCTCGCCGAGGCCCAGTTGCTCGCGCCGTTCGGCGATCCGACGGGCCACGACGGCGGGGTCGGGGGTGTCGTTCACAGGGGTGACTCCTCGGCTTGCCGGGGGCCGTCCGGCCGCGTCCGGGTGTTGACCAGGCCGGATCCATCCAAGCGCCCGGCCTGCGGCAAGTCGAGCAACAGCACGGCCCCGTGCGTGTCGGTCCGCGCCCGGGGCCGGCCGCTGCCACCGACGTGCGGTCGACCAGCCGGTGCCACCCGACCGACACGCCGCCCGACCGAGGCGCCGCACCCCGACGCCGCCGGGCGGGCCCGGGCCGCCGCGCTCACCAGGGCGCTGCCGGAGAGACCCGGACCGGGCCGCTCAGCGGCGGGCGGGCGTGCTCGCCCCGGCCCGGCGGCGGTCCCACCGGGCCGGGGCGAGCGCGGCGAGCATCACCGCCGCCGTGAGCACGAACGCCCACGGGTAGCCCGTCCCGCCCGCGACCGCCCCGAAGGCGACCGCGCCGATCCCCATCCCGCCGTCGTACGCGACGTTCCACAGCGCCGTCACGGTGCCGTAGCCGGCCGGCGGCACCCGCGCGTACATCAGCGCCAGCGTCGCGTTCTGCGCGACACCGAACCCCGCGCCGAACACCGCGGCGCCGGCCACCACCGCGACCGGGCTGCCCGTGGCGGCCAGCAGCAGCACCCCGGCCGCCGAGACCAGCAGCGCGGGCAGCACCAGCCCGGCCGAGCCCCGGCGGTCCCCGTACCGCCCGGCCAGCCAGCGGGCCAGCGTCGCGGCGCCGGGCTGGACCAGCAGCGCCACCGCGACGGCGGTGGCGGACGGCACGGCGAGCGGCAGGAAGGTGACCAGGATCCCGGCCGCCAGCGCCGTCGCGCCGAACACCGCGGCCGGCCGCAGCAGCGCGCCGCTGCGCAGCCCCTCCCGCACCCCCACCGTCGGCCCGTCGGCCCGGGTGCGGTCCGGCAGCGCCGGGACGGAGGCGACGGCGGCCAGCGGCGCCGCCGCCCCGATCGCGAACACCCAGTCCCAGCCGAGGTGCTGGCCCAGCCAGACGCCGAGCGGCAGGCAGGCCAGGGCGGGCAGCCCGGAGACCAGGCCGACCAGCGCGAGTCCCTCCCCGCGCCGCTCGGCCGGGATGAGCGCGGCGGTCAGCGCCCCGCCCGCCACCAGCGCGACCGCGAAGCCGAGCCCGCGCAGCAGACAGACCGTCACCACCGCCGCCATGCCCCCGGTCCACGCCAGGAGCGGCGTGGGCGCGCCGAGCAGCACCAACCCGGCCGCCAGCACCGGGCGGTAGCCGAAGCGCGCGGTCAGCCACGGGGTGGCCAGTTCGCCGACCACGGTGGCCAGCATCAGCGCGCCGGTGGCCAGGCCCGCCGCGTGCTCGCCGCCGGACTCCTGGGCGTACAGCGGCACGGCGGAGAGCAGCAGGTTGAACCCGACGGAGGTGCCGAGCAGGGAGACGAAGCGCAGCAGCAGTGCCCGCGTCAGCAGTGGCGGCCGGGCGCAGCCGGAGCCCGCCGCGGAGTCGATCGTCGTGGTCACCCGGCGACGCTACCGGCCCGAACAGGCTGCCGGTAGGGCTCACTTCGGCCCGCGGCAGCGGCCCCGCCGACGCTCCGTCGGAATACCCGCGCCCGACGCTGTCCACCGCCCCGGCCCGAGCGCATACTGGCCAGCGCGGCTCGCACCGGGCGACGGGGCCACTCCGGTCCCCGGCCCGGCCGTGCCGCGACGGGGGAGGCCGGAATCGTGGCAGTTGTCGTGATCGTCGCCGTGGTGCTCCTGCTCTGGCTGGCGACCGGTGTGCGGGTGGTCCAGCAGTACGAGCGCGGTGTGGTGTTCCGGCTCGGCCGGGTGAGCGGGCAGGTCCGCCAGCCGGGTGTGAGTCTGCTGCTGCCGGTGCTGGACCGGATGCGCAAGGTCAATGTCCAGGTCGTCACCATGCCGGTTCCGGCGCAGGAGGGCATCACCAAGGACAACGTCTCGGTGAGTGTCGACGCGGTGCTGTACTTCCGGGTGGTGGATCCGGTCAGGGCCACCGTGGACGTCCAGAACTACTCCTTCGCCATGCTCCAGGTCGCCCAGACCTCGCTGCGCTCCGTCATCGGCAAGAGCGAGCTGGACGACCTGCTCTCCGGCCGGGAGAACCTGCACCAGGGGCTGGAGGTGATGCTGGAGAGCCCGGCCACCGGCTGGGGCGTGCAGATCGACCGGGTGGAGATCAAGGACGTCAGCCTGCCGGACTCGATGAAGCGTTCGATGGCCCGCCAGGCCGAGGCGGACCGTGAGCGCCGGGCCCGGATCATCACCGCCGACGGCGAGTTCCAGGCCGCCACCAAGCTCGCCGAGGCGGCGAGCAGGATGAGCGAGACCCCGGCGGCGATGCAGCTGCGGCTGCTCCAGACCGTGGTCGAGGTCGCGGCGGAGAAGAACTCGACGCTGGTGCTGCCGTTCCCGGTGGAGCTGCTGCGCTTCTTCGAGGCCTCCGCCGCCGCCCGGGCCGCCGACCCGGGGGCATAGGCCGGGCCTATGGCCCCATAGATCACCACCGCCTACTTCGCAGGTCATCCGTAGGGTTTGCTACAAAGGTTCGGCTAACCTTTGTTGCATCGCGCCCGACCGGAGGACCACTCGTCATGCCCCGCCCGATCCGAGTCGCGATCGTCGGAGCCGGCCCCGCCGGCATCTACGCCGCGGACGCCCTGCTGAAGTCCGACGCCGCCCAGGACCCCGGTGTCTCGATCGACCTGTTCGAGCGGATGCCCGCTCCGTTCGGCCTGATCCGCTACGGGGTCGCGCCCGACCACCCGCGCATCAAGGGCATCGTCACCGCCCTGAACCAGGTGCTCGACAAGCCCCAGGTCCGGCTGTTCGGCAACGTCGACTACCCGAACGACCTCGCCCTGGACGACCTGCACCGCTTCTACGACGCCGTGGTGTTCTCCACCGGCGCGACGGCCGACCGCGCCCTGGACATACCCGGCATCCACCTCGACGGCTCCTACGGCGCGGCCGACTTCGTCTCCTGGTACGACGGCCACCCGGACGTGCCCCGGACCTGGCCGCTGGAGGCCGAGAAGGTCGCCGTCCTCGGCGTCGGCAACGTCGCCCTGGACGTCGCCCGGGTGCTCGCCAAGACCGCCGACGAACTGCTGCCCACCGAGATCCCGCCGAACGTGCACGAGGGCCTGAAGCGCAACCGGGCCGTCGAGGTGCACGTCTTCGGCCGCCGCGGCCCCGCCCAGGCCAAGTTCAGCCCGATGGAGCTGCGCGAGCTGGACCACTCCCCCACGATCGAGGTGATCGTCGCCCCCGAGGACATCGAGTACGACGAGGGCTCGATCGCCGAGCGCCGCTCGGTCAAGCACGTGGACCTGGTCGCCTCGACGCTGGAGAACTGGGCGATCCGCGACGTCGGCGACCGCCCGCACCGGGTGTACCTGCACTTCTTCGAGTCCCCGGTGGAGGTGCTCGGCGAGGACGGCCGGGTGGTCGGCCTGCGCACCGAGCGCACCGAGCTGGACGGCACCGGCAATGTGCGCGGCACCGGCGGCTTCACCGACTGGGACGTGCAGTCGGTCTACCGCGCGGTCGGCTACTACTCCGACGAGCTGCCCAAGCTGCCCTTCGACCCGGCCTCGGGCACCGTTCCGCACCAGGCCGGACGGGTCCTGGACGGCGACGGCTCGCACCGCACCGCCACGTACGTCACCGGCTGGATCAAGCGCGGCCCGGTCGGCCTGATCGGCCACACCAAGGGCGACGCCAACGAGACCGTCGCCTGCCTGCTGGACGACCACGCCGCCGACCGCCTGCCCGGCGCCGTCGAGCCGGACCCGGCGGCCGTCGAGCAGCACCTGCGCGCCCAGGGCGTCCGCTTCACCACCTGGGAGGGCTGGAAGCTGCTGGACGCCCACGAGCGCGCGCTCGGCGAGGCCGAGCAGCGCGAGCGGGTCAAGGTCGTCGAGCGCGAGGACATGCTCCGCCACAGCGGGGCCTGAGCCCCCGCAGGAGTCCGGGCCCGAACGTCCGAGGGCCCGGGCGGCGCCCGACGGGATCCCGGACGCTGTCGGTGATTCGAGGTCCTGATCATTTCGCCCCGCCGAGCCGGTGCTCGGCGGGGCGGTCCGGAGGTACAAGGGCCGCCGGGGACGGCTCACAGACCCGGCACGTGGTAGCCGTTGAGGCGCCAGAGCGCGGCGCTGTACCAGAGCAGGGCGATCAGGACGAGCAGGGCGCCGCCTGCCGTGGGCAGGGCCCAGCCGGGCAGCCGGCGGTGGCGGACCACGATGACCTTGGCGACGAACGCGCCGTAGAGGAAGCATCCGGCGAACGAGTGCAGGGCGATCCGACTGTCCGTCAGCTGCACGCCGTAGGCCCCGAGGCAGTGGTAGGCGATCGGGAGGGACAGCAGGAACGCGGCCAGGCCGACCAGCCGGTGCCCGGTCCGGACCGACCGGGGGGCGGTGGGCAGGCCGGGCAGCCGGCCGTACATCCAGAGCGCCAGCGGGAGCTGGGCCAGCGCGAGGCCCAGCAGGGCGGTGCCGAGCTGGGCCTTGAGCTGGTTGGCGTCGTCGAACCGGCGGCCGAAGAGGCTGCTCGCGTAGTCGGGAGTGTGCGCCCGGCCGTACCAGAAGAGGCCGGCCGTCACGACCACCGGCAGCGCTGCCCACAGGAGGCCGGAGGCCCGCCGAGGGCGGGACGACCGTTCGACGCCGTTCATCCGCTCAGCCGCCCTCGACCTTGTTGCCCGAGGTGTTGACCACGTACCACGTGGCACCGAAGGCGCTGGACTCCTCGCCGTTGGTGTCGCCCTGCGCCGTGTCGCCCTCGAAGAAGTAGAGCGGGTGGCCGTTGTAGACGATCTGGGTCGTGCCGTCCTTGCGGGTGCTCGTGGAGAGCTTGGCCTGGTCGACGCCGTTGGCGGCGGTGGGGGTGCCGGTGGTCAGGGCGGGGGGCCAGGCGGTGGCGCAGGCGTCGTAGCAGGTCGAGGTGGGCGAGGTGTCCGCCTCGAACAGGTAGAGCGTCTTGCCTCGCGCGTCGACCAGGATGTTCTGGTACTTGCCGACGGTGGTTGCCGAGACCGTGGCGGCCGCACCGCCGGCTCCGGCGGAGGGGCTCGGGCTCGCGCTCCCCGTCGGGGTCGCTTCGGCGGACTGACTGCCGGAGGGGCTCGCCGCGGAGGTCGCCGCGGAGGTCGGGCTTGCCGCAGGTGTCGACTTCTTGCTGCTGGAGCAGCCGCCGCACACCACGGTGACCAGGGCGACGACGGCGGCCGTGGCGGTCACCGTACGGGAAATTCTCATGGGCTTCTCTCCGGCCGGGGTGGGAACTGGTGCCACCACTTCAGCGCGAACAGGCTCGGCCGCTTCACCAGGCACGCCAGCAGGCGGGCCAGGCGAGGCGACCGTTAACCCTGATGGCCGACGGCAGCGGCCGTGGCCCGGTCCGCGCGCCCGTCAGGGACGGACGATCGGCAGCAGCAGCTCGTCCACGATCTCCGCCGGATCGAGCCGCACCGCGTCCCCGCCGCACATCTTGATCCGGTACAGCATCAGCGCCGGCACCAGGTCGGTGACCAGCGGGGTGACCGCCCCGGGCCGGACCTCGCCGCGGGTGGTGCCGCGGTCCAGCACCTCGGCGATCAGCGCGGTCGTCGGCTGGACGACCCGCTCCAGCACGATCTCCAGGAAGGCGTGCGCCCGCTGGTGGTCGAGCTCGCTCATGACGGCCCGCACGGCGGCGCCGATCTCGCTGACCATCGCGGCGCGCAGCCTGGTGACCACCTCCAGCAGGTCCCCGCGCAGGCTGCCGGTGTCGGGGGCCGGGCCGGACGGCGGCAGGCTGGCCCGCAGCGCGTCCTTGACCAGCTCCTCCTTGGAGGACCAGCGGCGGTAGAGCGCGGCCTTGCCGGTCTGCGCGGCGGCGGCCACCCCCTCCATGGTCAGCCGGGCGTAGCCGTCGGTGGTGAGCTGCTGGAGGACCGCCTCGTAGATGGCGCTCTCCAGCGCCTCGCCGCGCCGCCGCAGCGGGGCGCCCGTCACCGGCCCGTGCCCGGTGTCCGTCTCAGCGGTCATGGTTGCGCACCTTCTTCAGTCGCCTTTCCTCGGTCCCGTCGCTCCACGCGTTCGGCCGCCGTTCCCGGGAAGGTCCCGGGCCGGCCGCGCGAACGGTGAAGCACTTCCCCTGTCGCGGAGATCACCTGGACCCCACTGTCGATGTTAGTGAACGAACCCGTTCCCGGCGTCGCCCCCGGCCGCACGATCCGTTCTGGTGTTCGAGTTGCGATGGGTTTCCCCCTCGATACGCTTCGAGAAGAGGCTCCCCGAGCCCGGACCCGCGCCGCCCCCGGCGCACCCCTTCCGCACGACAGGACCGGGACAGGACCGTGGCCCCATGCGGCTGGGGCGGGACCGGCGGTGGCATGGAGGAGCAGGTCGAAGTGGACCCGCCTGCGGAACCCCGTGGAGGACCCCATGACCGAAAGAACGGCCGGCATGGCGCTGGCAGCCGCCGGCGCCGCCGCGGTCTTCGCCGTGGTGAGCATCGTCGCCGCCGCCAGGGCGTGCAGGTGCCGGATCTCCGGCGCCGAGAGCGCCCCCGGAGCGGAACGGCCCCACGGCCCCAGCTCCGGCACGACCGGCACCAGCCACGGTCGCTGCACACCCCCGAACGTCTGTTGACCCCCTCTTCCCCGTATCCCCTATTCCTGGAATTCCCGTCCCGCCCCCGGCCGTCACCCGTCGCGCCGGGGGCCCTTTCACGTGCCGGGCGCCCGCACCGCGGGTGCACACGGCGCCCTCGCCGCACCCACCGCACCGGACCGCTGCGGACGGGGCGCTCGCCGGTCACCGGCCCGCGGGCCGGCGCGGGAGCACCGCGTGCACCCGGGTACCGCGCCGCAGGGCGTCCACGGTGCAGCTGCCGCCGATCTCCGCGGCCCGCTCGGACATCGACTGCAGTCCCACTCCCGGGTGCACGGGAAGCCCGTGGCCCGGGCCCTGCCCGTCGTCCTCGACGTCGAGCACCAGCCGCCCGGGCTCCGCCCGGACGGACACCGTGGCGCTGGCCGCCTGCGCGTGGCGCAGCACGTTGTTGAGCGCCTCCGCGGTGATCCGGTAGACCGCGACCTCGACGGCGGCGGGCAGCGCCGGCAGCGGGTCGGGCTCGAGCCTGGTGGTGACGGCGAGGTCCGGGCCGCTGAAGGTCTCGGCGAGGCGGCTCAGCGCCAGGGACAGGCCGTAGTCGCCCAGCGCGGTGGGCCCGAGCCGGTCGGTGATCCGCCGGACCTCCCGGACCGCCGAGGCGAGGTCGTCCGCGACCCGGTCCAGCACGCTGGAGAAGAGCGCCGGGTCGTCCACCGCGGCGGCGGCCTGCAGACGCAGCCGCAGGCCGGCCAGCATCGGGCCGAGGCCGTCGTGGATGTCCCGGCGCAGCTGGCGGCGCTCCTCCTCGCGGGCCGCGACGATCCGCTCGCGGCTGGCCCGCAGGTCCTCCATCAGCTGGAGCGAGGCGACGGCCGGCGCGGCCTGGTCCGCGAGCGAGCGCAGGATGTCGCGGTCGCTGTCGTCGAGCACCCGCTGGCCCTGCCGCGGGGCGACGGTGAGCCGGCCGATCTGGTCCCCCCGGTGCACCAGCGGGAAGCCCTCGCCACTGCCGGAGAGCTCCCCGACGGCGGCCAGCGGCCGTTCGCCGCTGCGCGTGGAGACGGTCAACTCCACGCCGGGCAGCCGCAGTTCGTCGCTGACGGTACGGCACAGCACGGCCGGCACCTCCTGCGGGTCGACGGTCTGGCTGACCCTCCCGGCGAGACTGCGCAGCACCTGGTACGGCTGCGCGCGCGAGCCGTAGTACCAGCGGTCGACGAGGCCGGAGGCCCCGCGCACGCCCCGGGGCAGGCCGATCGCGAGCAGGAAGACCGCGGCGACCACCACCAGGGCCCCGAGGCCGCGGCCGGGCATCAGCATGGTGGAGAGCAGACAGGCCACCACCACGAACACCATCGCCAGCCCGGCGGCCACCAGCAGGCCGACCAGGACCCGCCGGGCCGCCCGGTCGAGCCGCCAGGAGCCGTCCCGGACCACGACGGCGGCCAGGGTGATCGTCCACAGTGCCGACGTGACGGCGAACGCGATGTACGAGGGCGTGCTCTGGTCGAAGAAGTAGCCGAGTTCGGCTCCGCCCCACAGCAGGTACACGCCGAGGGCGATCAGGACGTTCTGCCGGCGACGCCGCGACACCCCGCGGATGCGGGCGAGCGGGACGAGCACCACCAGGACGGTCAGCACGACGTACACCACGAGCTGGGCGTCGAGCAGCCGGTCGTCGAGCGCCCCCAGCCAGTTCGCGAAGGCGCTGCCGGCGAACGGGTTGGGCCGGCCGAACACGGTGGCGTCGGAGAAGGAGTAGCCGGCCGGGGCCAGCCTCCACAGGCCCACGGCGGCGATCGCGAACCACCACCACCTGCTCGGCAGCGTCCCGTTCGGCAACCACAGCGGCAGCGCGTGCCACAGGGTGGCACTGACCGCGTAGCCCACCGACACCAGGACCACCACGGCCCCGACCACGTGGGGGCCGCCCCCCTCCACCCACAGCGGGGTCTGCGCGGCGAGCGGGACGATCAGCGTCGCCCCGTACACGAGCAGCACCCAGCCGAGCTGGTTCCCGGGCCGGTGGGCGTGCAGCAGCACCCCGCCGGCGACGGACGCCAGGCCGTAGCCGAGAACCGGTAGGAGACGGGCGGGTGTGGAGATCCCGGGCGTTCCGAGGTGGCTCACCACGTACCCGGCCCACAGGCCGCCGGCCACCAGGCAGACGAGCGCGCACAGCCCGGCCGCGGACAGCTGCCGCTCCGCCGGACCGGACCGTGGCCGCCACCAGGCTCTGTGTGTGCTGTCCGCAGCCATGTCCGCCCTCTCGTCGCCGGGCACCTCCGGATCTCTGCAGTCTGCGCCACCTGTTGTCCCGGGCGCATGAGGCAGCGGCCCCGCAGGCCCCGTGGCGGCCCCGCAGGCACGGGGGCGGGGGCCCCGGGCGCGGGGCCCGCCCCGGGCCGGTCAGACGGGCGGGTTGGGGCGGGTCAGACCGCGGTCGTAGGCGAAGATCACGGCCTGGACGCGGTCCCGGGCACCGATCTTCGACAGCACCCGGCTGACGTGCGTCTTGACGGTCGACTCGGCCAGCACCAGGCGCTGGGCGATCTCGTTGTTGGACCAGCCGTGGGCGATGGCGACCAGGATCTCGCGCTCGCGATCGGTCAGGGCGTCCAGCCGCGGATCCGCGACGGGCTCGGCGCCGGGCGGGCGGACCGGCAGGCGGTGGGCGTAGGCGTCGAGCAGCCGCCGGGTGATCGCGGGGGCGACCACGGCGTCGCCCCCGGAGACGGCGCGGATGCCGGCCAGCAGTTCCTCCGGACGGGCGTCCTTCAGCAGGAAGCCGCTGGCACCGGCGCGCAGCGCGGCGTGCGCGTACTCGTCGAGGTCGAAGGTGGTCAGCACCAGGATGCGGGAGCGCCCGCCGGTCGCGACGATGCGGCGGGTGGCCTCGATCCCGTCCATGCCGGGCATCCGGATGTCCATCAGGACGACGTCGGGGCGCAGGTCGGCGGCCAGCCGGACGGCCTCGCCGCCGTGGGCCGCCTCGCCGACCACCTCGGTGTCGGGCTGGCTCTCCAGCAGCATCCGGAAGCCGTAACGCTGCAAGGGCTGGTCGTCCACGATGAGGACGGTGGTCACGTCGGGCCGCCTGTCGGGTCGGGGGTGAGGTCCGGGCCGGCTCCGGGGCCCGGGCCCGCTCCGGGGCCGGTGTCCGCGGTGGGGCCCGCGCCGGTCGGGTCCGCGCCGGAAGTGGGGTCCGGCCCGGGGGTGAGGTCCAGAACGGCCTCCACGGTCCATCCTGCACCGGGGACGGGACCAGCCGTGACGGTGCCGCCGTACAGGGCCGCGCGTTCGCGCATCCCGGCCAGGCCGTGGCCGTACCCGTCCGTGCGACCGTGCCAGCGGGGGCCGCCGGGCCGGCCGGTGTCCTCGACGCGGATCCGCAGCCGCTCGGCGTCGACGGTCAGCGTCACATGGGCGCGGGTCTCGGGCCCCGCGTGCTTGAGGGCGTTGGTGAGCGCCTCCTGGACGATGCGGTAGGCCATCAGCTGGACCCCGCGGTCCGGTCGGTCCAGGGCGCCGGCGGCCGTGTACACCACCTGAGGGCCGGCGGCGCGGATCCGGGCGCACAGCCCGTCGAGGTCGGCGATGCCGGGCTGCGGCGTGTACTCGGCGGCCTGGTCCCCCTGGTCGCGCAGCACGCCGAGCATCCGCCGCAGTTCGCCGAGCGCCTGCCGGCTGGTGTCCCCGATCAGCAGCAGGGCCTCCCTGCCGCGTTCGGGGTTGGCCTGCGCCGCGTACGCGCCGCCGTCGGCCAGCGTGACGATGACGGAAAGGTTGTGGCCGACGATGTCGTGCATCTCCCGGGCCACCCGGGCACGTTCGGTCGCGGTGGCCAGCCGGCTGCGCTGGTCGCGCTCGATCTCCAGCCGGGCGGCCCGCTCCCGCAGCCCGGCGAGCTGGGCGCGCCGCACGCGCACCGCGATGCCCAGGGCCACGGCCGCCGTCGCGGCGCTGAACAGGAAGAACAGGGCGTCGCCGACCGGCAGCCCAGCACCGGAGACGGCCACCGCGACCAGCGCGACGGCCACCGCCATGGCCGCACAGGACCACGCCAGGTGCCGCAGCCGGCCGTGCAGCGCCAGGCTGTAGAGGGCGACCAGCAGGGCGGCGTCGGCGCGCAGACCGACGTCCAGCGACCACTGCAGGACGAAGACGGCCATGATCGTGGCGAAGGCCGCCGTGGGCCGTCGGCGGCGCCACAGCAGCGGCAGCACCAGGCCGGCCTGCAGGGCCAGGGTCTGCGGCAGCGGCAGCCGGGCGAGCACGATCCGGTGCTCGCGCCCGCCGGCCTCGACGTGACCGGGAAAGAGGTCGGGCAGGCAGAACAGCAGGAAGGCGAGGGCCACCACCGCGGCGTCCAGCGCCCAGGGGCGGTCGCGGTCCCCCTGTCGAAGCCGCTGGCCGATTCGGGCCAGGCGGGCGAACAGCGGGTGGCCGGACAGGACGTCGGCGGCCGCCGCGTCGGTGGGCCGGGGGTCACCGGCTCGGGGGCCGGAGGCCCGGGGGTCGTCGGCCCGGGGGTCGTCGGCCCGGACACCTCCGGCCGCAAACGGGCTCGTGGTGGTGGCGTGCTCGCTCACCGGTGGCACCTCCCTGGTCGGCCGGGCTGTCGAGGTCGTGGGTGCGGCGCCGGTTGGTCCCGGCGCCGCGATGGATCGTCTCCGCTCCGAGTCTCTCAGGCGTCGGTGCGCACCAGCCGCACGGCCGCCGCGCCGAGGGCGAGGACCATCCAGCCGAGGAAGACGGCCAGCCCCACCGTCGGCGAGAGCGTGGTCGAGTCGTGGTGCAGGGCGAACATCGCCTCGCCCGCGTGGCTGGGCAGGTAGGGGCTGAGGTGGCTCTGCCAGGCGCTGGGCAGCAGCGAGGTCAGCCCGGGGACCAGCATCAGCGTGGCCACCAGCACCGCGATGCCGCCGGCCACCGAGCGCAGCAGCGCGCCGAGCGCGACGCCGATCACACCGACCAGCGCGAGGTAGAGCCCGGCGCCCAGCAGGCCGCGGACCACCCCGGCGTCGGAGAGGGTCATCGCCACCCGGGTGCCGGAGAGGACGCCGCTGTCGGCGACGAAGACCGCGAACACCCCGACGGTGCCGAGCACCAGCGCGATCAGCCCGTACACGGCGGCCTTGGACCAGAGCACCGGCAGTCGGCGCGGCACGGCGGCCAGGGTCGAGCGGATCATGCCGGTCGAGTACTCCCCGGCGGCGACCAGCACACCGAGGACTCCGAGGGCCAGCTGGGCGAAGTTGGTGCCGAACAGGGAGAGGCTCAGTGTGCTCGCGCTCGCGAAGTCCCGGTCCATCGGACGGCCGGAGGTCATCCGTGACTTGAACTGGTAGGCGGCGATCAGGCCGAAGCCGACCAGGAAGAGCAGGGCCAGCCCGAGGGTGATCCAGGTGGAGCGCAGCGACCACAGCTTCGCCCACTCGGAACGCAGCACCCGCACCGCCGTCACCCGGTACGCGGGGTGTGTGGGCCGCAGGTCGCCGGAGGCGGGCATCGGGCTCGGTGCGATGGTGGTCATGCCGCACTCCTCGGGGTCTCGCCGGCGGCGGCGCCGGCGGCGGTGGTGGTCGTGCCGTGGTACTCGACGGCGTCGCGGGTCAGGTCCATGAACGCCTCCTCCAGGGAGACCGTCCGCGGGGTGAGTTCGAACAGGGCGATGCCCCGCTCGGCGGCGGCCAGGCCGATCTCGCGGGCCGTGCGTCCGCTGACCAGCAGTTCCTCCGAGCCCGCCCGGCCGGTGACCTCCACACCGGGGCCGGCCAGCGCGGTGCGCAGCAGGGCCGGGTCGGCGCTGACCACCTTGACCACGTCGCCGCCGGCCTGGCGGACCAGGTCCTGCACGGTCGTGTCGGCCAGCAGCCGGCCCCGGCCGACGACGATCAGGTGGTCGGCGACCAGGGCCATCTCGCTCATCAGGTGCGAGGAGACGAAGACGGTGCGGCCCTCGGCGGCGAGCGAGGTGAGCAGGTTGCGGATCCACAGCACGCCCTCGGGGTCGAGGCCGTTGACCGGTTCGTCCAGCATCACCGTGGCCGGGTCGCCCAGCAGGGCCGAGGCGATCCCGAGCCGCTGGCCCATGCCGAGCGAGAACGCCCCGGCGCGCTTGCGGGCCACCGACGACAGCCCGGTCAGCCCGATGACCTCCTCGACCCGTCGGCGCGGGATGCCGTGGGTGTGGGCCTGGGCCATCAGGTGGTGGAAGGCCGAGCGGCCCGGGTGGATCGACTTGGCCTCCAGCAGCGCGCCGACCTCCTGGAGCGGCGCCGCGTGCTCGGCGTAGCGGCGGCCGTTGACCCTCACCGAACCGCTGGTCGGGGCGTCCAGCCCGACGATCATCCGCATCGTGGTGGACTTGCCCGCGCCGTTCGGCCCGAGGAAGCCCGTCACCGTCCCCGGCCGGACCGTGAAGTCCAGCTGGTCCACGGCCGTCTTCTCCCCGTACCGCTTCGTCAGCCGGTGCGCCTCGATCATCGCTCACCTCTGTGCTCCGGGGCCGGTCCGTCCGGCCGCCCTCGTGCACCACGCTACGTGCGGAGTCGGCTCCGATCCGTGGTACCGGAGTCCGATCATCGGCGCGCCCGTAGTACCGCGGTACCACCCCGGCACCCCACCGCAGCAGCCGGTCAGCGGTGCTCCGCCAGCACCGCCCGAACCTCCGCCAACAGCGTCCGGTGGTCCTCGCCGTACGTCGCCACCGCCGCGAACACCGCGCGGCCGCTCGCTCCGGGAGGCGGCGGGCGCGGCGTCCGCCGATACTGGGGCCGCCCGGATTCTTCTGGAGGAACCATGGACTACGGTCTCGGCGTACGGCTCGACCGGCCGTTCGCGCAGGCGGTGGAGACGGTCACCGCCGCGCTCAAGGAGCAGGGCTTCGGCGTCCTGACCACCATCGACGTCCGGGCGACGCTGCGCGAGAAGATCGGCGCGGAGATCGAGGACTACCTGATCCTCGGCGCCTGCAACCCCGCCCTCGCCCACCGCGCCCTCCAGGCCGACCGCCGGATCGGGCTGCTGCTGCCCTGCAACGTGGTGGTCCGGGCGGACGGCGGGGCCACGGTGGTGGAGGCCGTCGACCCGCAGACCATGGTCACCCTGGCCGGCCCGGGCGGCGGGCTGGGCGAGGTCGCCGAGGAGGCGGCGCGGCGGCTGAACGCCGCCCTGGACGCGCTGCGCGGATGAGGAGCAGACCATGACCGCACCCGTCGTCGCCGGATTCGACGGCTCCCCCGAGAGCCGCGCCGCCACCGAGTGGGCCGCCCGCGAGGCGCAGCGCCGCGGCTGCCCGCTCGATCTCCTGCAGGCCTGGCCGTGGCCGCACCACGACGTGGTCGGCAGCGAGGAGACCTACCGGCACGCGCTGGACCAACTCGCCCTCCGGGCCGATGAGTTGCGCCCGCTGGCCGGCGTCGGGCCGGTCACCTCGGCGATCGTCCCGACCGATCCGGCCGAGGCGCTGGAGGCGGCCGGGAACTCGGCCGGCCTGCTCGTCCTGGGCTCGCGCGGGCTGGGCGCGGTGCGCGGCTTCCTGGTCGGCTCGGTGAGCCATGAGGTGCTGCGCCGGGCGAGCTGTCCGGTGGTGCTGGTCCGGGCGGAGGCGGTCGAGTCGGACGGCCCGGTGCTGGTGGGCCTCGACCTGACCCGCCCGATGGACGACGTGCTGGCCTTCGCCTTCGACGCGGCCGCCCGGCGCCGGGCCCCGCTGCGGGTGGTGCACATCTGGTCGCCGCCGGTCTCCAGCCAGTACACGGCGCTCCAGGCCGTCGGCGGACTGGGCGAGCTCTCCTCCGTCGACCGGGACCGGTTCGCCGAGCAGCTGGCCCCCTGGCGGGAGCGCCACCCCGAGGTCTCGGTGACCGCCGACCTGATCCAGGGCAGCCGCTCCGTCGACCTGGTGGACGCGGCGGAGGGGGCCCGGCTGCTCGTGGTCGGCCGCCGCACCCGCCGCACCCTGTTCGGCGCCCACCTCGGCCCGGTGGCGCACGCCGCGATCCACCACGCGGTGTGCCCGGTCGCCCTCGTCCGGCACACCTGAGTGGCGAGGGGGCGGCGAGGGGGCCGCGGCGGCGCGGCGGCCGGCCCTACGCCGGGCCGTCGGCCGGCACGTGCGCGGCGTAGAGCCGCTGGAGCAGCCCGTTGAGTTGCCGGCGTTCGGCCGCGGTCAGGGCGCCGAGGAACCGCTCCTGCTCGGCGGCGGCCGCGGCCGCGATCGTCCCGACCAGGGCGCTCCCCCGGTCCGTCGGGGTGACGACGCGGCGGCGCCGGTCGGTGTCGTGCGGACGGCGTTCGACGAGCTGCCGGTCAGCCAGCTGGTCGAGGACCGGGACGAGGTTGCGGGCGTCCACGGCGACGAGTTCGGCCAGCCGCCGCTGGACCACCGGACCGTGCCGGTCGAGGGCGACCAGCACGGCGTACTGGCCCTGGGTCAGCCGGTGCTCGCCGAGGAAGGCCGTCCAGGAGCGGGCCGTGAGGGATCCCAGCCGCGCCAGCAGGAAGCCGGTGCCGCGCTCGAAGGCCGGTCGCTCCGGTGCGTCCGGCGCGCCGGGTGCGTCCGGCCGGTCGTTGTCGCCGCTCATGGGGCCAGCCTAGTCAATGGACATGCCTCATGTCGTTTGATAGACATGAATCATGTCTATTGAGCTGCGCCACTCGACCGTGGCCGTCGGCGACCGCTCGCTCCACGTGGTGGAGTCCGGCCCCGCCGACGCCCGTCCCTTCCTGTTCCTGCACGGCTGGCCGGAGTCCTGGCGGACCTGGCTGGGGGTGATGGAGGCGGCCGGCGGCGAGGCCCGGACCATCGCCGTGGACCTGCCCGGGATCGGCGGCTCCACCGGGGCGGTCGAGGGCGGGTCGAAGCGCCGGCTGGCCGGGACGGTCCACGCACTGGTCCGGGAACTCGGTCTCACCGGCACCACCCTGGTGGGCCACGACGCCGGCGGGATGGCGGCCTACGCCTACCTGCGGAGGTTCACCGGCGTCGAGCGCGTCGTCGTGATGAACACCGTGATCCCCGGCGTCGACCCGTGGAACGAGGTGCTGCGCAACCCGTACATCTGGCACTTCGGCCTGCACGCGGTGCCCGACCTGCCGGAGACCCTCGTCCAGGGCCGGCAGGCGGCCTACTTCGACCACTTCTACGACGTGCTGTCGGCCGACCCCGCCCGGATCACCCCCGAATCCCGCGCGGCGCACGCCGCCGCCTACGCGAGCCCCGCCGCGCTCACCGCGGGATTCGATCTGTACCGCGCCTTCCCCCAGGACGCCCGGGACAACGCCGAGGCCGCCGCCGTCCCGGCCGGCACACCGCTGCTGTACGTCCGCGGCGACCGCGAGGGCGGCGACATCGAGGCCTACGCCCGGGGCTTCCGCGCCGCGGGCGTCCGCGAACTCGCCACCGCGGTGGTCGCCGACGCCGGGCACTTCGCCCAGGAGGAGCAGCCCGCCGCCGTCTGGGCCGTCCTGCGCG
>NZ_JBHVJT010000058.1:0-62989 GCF_042798815.1 Kitasatospora sp. NPDC057738
GTGACGGACGCCGCCGGGTCGGCCTGGACGACCGGCTCCGACGGCTTCCTCGCCGCCGCGGGGGGGGGGGGGGGGGGGGGGGGGGGGGGGGGTTGGGGGGGGGGGGGGGGGGGGGTTTTTTTCTTGGGGGGGGGGGGGGGGGGGGGGGGGGGGGGGGGGGGGTGGCGGGACCCCCCCGCGTCCGTAGGTGGGACCAGGGACTAGGCCGCCGTAGCCGTCCGCGACGTGACCAGGCGGACGAGACCGTCGACCGTGCGGAAGTTGTCGAAGTCCATGTCCGCCGGGCCGAGGGTCAGGGCGAAGTCCTTCTCCACGAAGAGCGCGAGCTGCATCGCGAAGAGGGAGTTGACGTAGCCGAGGGCGAAGAAGTCGTCGTTGTCGGCGAGCGGCTGGCCGGCCAGGTGCGGGGCGAGGAACTCGCGGACCCGGGCGCGCACGTCGTTGTTCGTCATATCAGGTTTCTCCTTGGGTAGTTCGAGGATCAGTAGGTGTAGAAGCCCTGGCCGGTCTTGCGGCCCAGGAGTCGTGCGTCGACCATCTTCTGGAGCAGGGGCGCAGGGCGGTACTTACTGTCCTTGTAGCTCTCGTACATGACCGTGATCGAGTTCAGGATCGTGTCGAGGCCGATCAGGTCGCCGGTCTCCAGGGGCCCCATCTTGTGGCCGAAGCAGCCGCGGAACATCTTGTCGACGTCCTCGGCCGAGGCGATCTGGTCCTGGACGCAGAAGACGGCCTCGTTGATGGTCACCATGAGGACCCGGTTGGTGATGAAGCCGGGGGCGTCCTGGACGACGATGCCCTCCTTGCCCATGTCCGACAGCAGCCCGAGCGCGGTGTTCAGCGTCTCCTCGCTGGTGAAGTGGCCGCTGACAACCTCGACGGTGTCCATCATCGGGACGGGGTTCATGAAGTGCAGCCCGAGGATCTCGGCCGGTCGCCCGGTGACCGAGCCCACCCGGGTGATCGGCACGGCCGAGGTGTTCACGCCGAAGATCACTCCGGGGCGGCAGATGGTGTCGATCTGCTCGTAGACCGTGCGCTTGATGTCCCAGTCCTCGGTGACGTTCTCGACCACGAAGTCGGCGTCGGCCAGCGAGGTGAGCTCGGTGCCGGTGGTGATCCGGGCGAGGACGGTCTTGGGGTCCTCCTTCAGCGGCTTGCCGAGCAGCATCGGCTGGACCAGCAGGTCACGGCCGATCTGGGCCACCGCGCTGTCGAGCTGAGCCAGTGAGATGTCCACGAGGATCACCTCGAACCCGGACTCCGCGAAGGACTGGGCGACGCCGCGGCCGATCGTGCCGGCGCCGATCACGCCTACGGTTCGGATGCTCACGGGGATACCACCTTTGCGGGATAGAAGGGGGGAGTGGGGGTGCCTGGTCAGGCCCGGGCGTCCCTGGTGTCCAGGTGGTCGGCGAGATCCGCGATCGTGACATAGCGGAACAGGTCGACCATGGAGACCCGGATGTCCATGATCTTCTGGATGCTCTGGGCGATCCGGAGTGCGGCCAGCGAGTCCACCCCGAGCGCGAACGAGGTGTCACGCACGTTGAGTTCGGTGAGATCGAGCTCGCGGGCCCAGATCCGGGCGAGCGCGCGCTCGGTGTCGCTGAACTCGCCGCTCTCCTTGCCGAAGAGCTTCGGCTCGCCGTCGGACGGCGTGCCGTCCGGCGGCGCGGCGGATTCGCCGGCACTGCTGCGGGCCGCGGCGATGGCCTGCCGGATCGGGACGGCCAGCACCAGCGGCGCGCGACGCAGCAGCTCCGCGAGCTCGCCGGACCCGCCCAGCTTGCGGTAGTTGACCTCGCCGACGATCACCGGGGTGCAGGCCGAGGCGAGGATCTCCTCGAAGCTGCTGAGACCGTCCTCGACCGACACCGACCGGAAGAAGCCCTGGTCCTGCTGGACTCCGTGGTCGAAGGCCATGCCGGTTTCCAGCCAGTCGCTCCAGTCGACCGTCACCGTCCACCGGCCGCGCGCGGAGCGCTGCTCGGCGAACTGCTCCAAGTAGCTGTTGGCGGCCGTGTAGTCGCCTTGCCCGGCCGCACCGAAGATCGCCACCGTGGAACCGAAGTTGACCATGCAATCCGGCGGATCGTCCTGGGTGACGAGGTCCAGCACGGTGGCGCCGAGCACCTTGGGGTTCAGAGTACGACGGAAGGTCTCCGCGTCCTTGCGGAAGAGGAAGCCGTCCCCGGCCACACCGGCCGCGTGGACGACGCAGCCGATCGCGCCGAGATCGGCGCGGATCTTCGCGACGACTCCCTCCATGACCGCCAGGTCGGTGACGTCACCGGAGTAACTGCGAACTTCGGCGCCGTTCCGCTCCAGTTCACGCAGTGCCTCGATCTGCCCGCGCAGCTTGGCGTCGGTGACCTCGTCCCACCGCTCGCGCGGCGGCAGTTCGGTGCGGTTGACCAGGGCCAGCCGTGCACCCGGCCCCGAGCGGCTCAGATGGCGGGCCACCGCGAGTCCGAGTCCGCCCAGACCGCCGGTGATGAGGTACACCCCGTCCGGGCGGACCGGCGCGGACCTCGGCTGCTCCCGCAGGTGCACCGGTGCGAGCTCCGCGACGTACCGGTGCCCGTCGCGCAGCGCGACGGTGGCGGGTGTCCGGGCTCCGAGCAGTTCGGCACAGACGGCCTCGGCGCCGGTGTCGCCGGCGATGTCGAGGCAGAACACCTCGGTGTCCCTGTACTCCTGTCCGATCACCTTCGCCAGGCCGAAGAGCGTCGCGTGGACCGGGGCCGTCGCCGGCTCGGTGCCGGTCACCCGTGCCACCGAGGGGGCGACCACGCTCAACCCGGCCGGGGCCACGCCGCGCTCGGAGAGGCAGCGGGCCAAGTGGAACAGGCTGTGGACGCCGTGGCCGAGCCTGGCCTCCAGGAGCGACAGATCCTGCTGGACGCCGTCGTCGGCAGGGGCCGCGACGTGCACGACCTCGTCCGGGAGCTCCGCACCGAGTGCGTCCAGCAGCCGACCGAAACCCTCCGGGGTGGGCGGCACTTCGTACCGGTCCGGAACCGTCTGCTGCCACCGGTCTGCGAGTACCGCCTCGGCGACGCCGACGCCGCGCGCACGCAGTGCGGCACTCAGCTCGGCGCCGATACCGCCCTGCTCGCCGATCACCAGGACCCGGGCGGGCAGGGCCCGGCGCTCCTCGGGTGCCGGTGCCGGGACCCATCGGAGGGTGTGATGACGGGTGTGCGGGCGCAGCTGCGCGACCGTGCGCTTGGCGTCGGCGACGCGCTTCACGGTGAAGCCGCGGATCTCGGCGGCGGTGGCCCCCGACTCGTCGCAGATCACCACGTCGACCTTGCGGAACTCGGCGTTGTTCGCATAGCCCGGATGCGGTTGGACGAAGCTCAGGCCGCGAGCGGGCAGCGGGCCGTGCAGGAGCAGCGAGTCGTAGCCGACCGGGAGGAAGAAGTCCCTGTCGCCGAGGGCGAGTCGACGGTCGGCGGGAGTCTCCAGGACGGCGAAGCCACTGAAGCCGGTGGCCTGATCGAGCAGGGTCGGGTGCAGGAGGTGGTCCTGGCACTCGGCCCGGTACTGCTCGGGCAGGTCGAGTACGCCGAGGGCGGCCCGGACGCCGAGGTGCACGGTCGGGAGGCTGCTCCGCCAGCGATCGCCGAACTCCATCACCTTGTGCTCGGTCTGCCGCCGGGCGATGTCCACGCTCTCCAGCGAGCAGAGCTCGCGCAGAGCTGCCGGATCCTGCAGCGGCGCGGGGGCGGTGTGCGGCTCGACACTCACCACGCCCTGGACGTGCACCGTCCAGTGGTCGCTCGCCGGGTCGTGACTGGCGACGGTGAACTCGGCCCGCAGGTCGTCGATTTCCCGGACGGTCGTGTGTGCGGTACGTGGGGCCCCTTCCTGCACCAGCAGCGGGACGAGGAAGGTGACGTCGCACAGCTCGGTGACCGGCCGGCCGAAGTGCAGGGAGGCGGCGGCGCGGGCCATCTCCAGGTACGTGGTTCCGGGGACGATCGCCTCTCCGAGCAGCTTGTGCTCGGAGAGTACCCAGTGCAGCTCCAGCGAGAACTCGGTGAGGAAGACGGACTGGCCCGTCGACCGGAGCAGGACCTGGTCCAGCAACGGGTGCGGGCCGGGCGTGCGCTGGACCGCCGCCTGCGGGATCCGGGGCTCCAGCCAGTAGCGCTTGCGCTGGAAGGGGTAGGTGGGGAGGGGGATGCGGCGGCGCTGCTGCTGGGCGAAGTAGGCGGCCCAGCTGGGCCGGGCGCCGGTGAGCCAGAGGCTGCCGAGGGTGCGCTGGATGATCTCGGTGGCGGTACGGCGGTCGCGCTTGTGGGGGAGCGAGGCGAGAGCCGTGGCCTCGATGCCCGCACTGGTGAGGATGCGCCGGGCGAGGCTGCTGAACGTCTGGCCGGGGCCGACTTCGAGCAGGGTGACGTGCGGCTCGGTGGTGGCGGTCCGGACGCCGGCGGAGTACTCGACGCAGGCGCGGACGTGGTTGCCCCAGTAACCCGGGTCCACCGCCTGGCCGTCGGTGATCCACGTGCCGGTGAGGTTGGAGACGAACGGCACCTGCGGAGCACGGCGGTCGACGGCGGCGACGGCGGCGACGAACTCTCCGACCATCGGCTCCATCAGGTGGGAGTGGAAGGCGTGGGAGGTGGCGACGGGCTGGGTGGCCCAGCCGTGTTCTTCGGCGAGGGTGGTGAAGGCCCGGATGGCGTCGTGGGGGCCGGAGACGACGCAGTCGCGGGGGCCGTTGTGGGCGGCGAGCGAGAGGCCGTGGGGCAGGGCGGCTTCAACGGTGGAGCGGTCGGCCATCACGTTGAGCATGGCGCCGGGGGCCTGGGCCTGCATGAGGCGGCCGCGCAGGGCGACGAGGTGGAGGGCGTCGGGGAGGGTGAAGACGCCCGCGACGCAGGCGGCGACCCACTCGCCGAGGCTGTGGCCGAGCATGGCGGTGGGGGTGATGCCCCAGGACTGCCAGAGCCGGGTGAGGGCGTACTCGACGACGAAGAGGGCGGGTTGGGCCCACTGAGTCCGGTCGAGTCGGCTGTCCTCGGTGAAGATCACCTCGCGGATGTCCTGGTCGAGCTGCGGCCTGAGCAGCTCGGCGCACTCGTCGACGCAGGCGCGGAAGACGGCTTCCTGCTCGTACAGGTCACGGGCCATGCCGGAGTGCTGGGAGCCCTGGCCGCTGAAGACGAACACCAGCGGTGTGGCGCCGCCCGCGACGTGACCGGTGACGACGTTGGCCGGGTCCCGTGCCTCCAGAGCGGCCGCGACGGCTTCGGCGGAAGAGCCGGTGACGGTGCGGCGGTGGGGGAAGGTGCGGCGGCCGGTGGCCAGGGTGTGGGCGGCGTCGGCGAGGTTGGGTTGTTCGCGGCGCAGGTGGGCGGCCAGTCGGTCGGTGGCTTCTTCGAGTGCCTGCGGGGTGCGGGCGGAGAGGATGAGTGTTTCGGTGGGGCGTGTGCCGGCCGGGGAGGCTTCGACGGCCGGGGCTTCTTCGAGGATGAGGTGGGCGTTGCTGCCGCCGAAGCCGAAGGCGCTGATCCCGGCGCGGCGGACGCGGCCGTCGGTGCGTGGCCATGGGCCGGTCTCGGCCTGGACCCGGAAGGGGCTGTTGGCGAAGTCGATGTCGGGGTTGCCGCGGGTGTAGTTCAGCGAGGCGGGGAGGAGTTCGTGCTTGAGCGCGAGCGTGGTCTTGAGCAGGCCCGCGATGCCGGCGGCGGCGTCGAGGTGGCCGATGTTGCCCTTGACCGAGCCGAGGGCCCAGGACCCGGTGTCGCCGAACGCCCGCGACAGCGCCTGCACCTCGATCGAGTCACCGATCACGGTGCCGCTGCCGTGCGCCTCGACGTAGTCGATGTCCTCGGGGTCGACCTCCGCGACGGTCAGCGCCTCCGTGATCACCTCGGCCTGACCGCCGACGGTCGGGGCGGTGAAGCTCGCCTTGACCCCACCGTCGTTGTTGATCGCCGATCCCTTGATCACGGCGTGGACGGTGTCGCCGTCGGCCAGCGCGTCCTCCAGCCGCTTCAGGGCCACCACGCCGACACCGTTGCCGAAGACCGTGCCCCGGGCGTCCGCGTCGAACGGGCGGATGTGTCCGTCCGGGGAGAGGAAGGCCCCCTCCTGGTAGGGGTAGCCGGTGTTCTCCTGCACCTTGTAGGAGACCGCACCCGAAAGGGCCATGTCGCACTCGTAGTTGAGCAGGCTCTGGCAGGCGGCGTGCAGCGCCACCAGCGAGCTGGAGCAGGCGGTCTGGACCGGGAAGCTCGGCCCCCGCAGGTCGAGCTTGTACGACACCCGGCTGGTCAGGAAGGCGAGTTCGAAGCCCAGGCCGACGTTCTCACCCTTGATCGCCTCGCCCTGCTCCAGGTTGCCGAGAATGTTCCCGAGGTAGGCGGTGGTACTGGCGCCGCCGAAAACGCCGGTTCTGCCCTCGCACCGGGCGGCGTCGTATCCGGCGTGCTCCAGCGCCTCCCAGGCCGTCTCCAGGAAGAGCCGGTGCTGCGGGTCCATGATCTTCGCCTCGCGGGCGGTGTACCCGAAGAACTCCGCATCGAACAGGCTGATGCCCTCGAACCTGGGTGCGGCCTTGACGTAGTGGGGCCGGCCGAAGACCTCGGGCGGCACCCCGGCCGCCGTCAGCTCCTCGTCGGTCAGGGCGACGATCGACTCGACGCCGTCGCGCAGGTTCGACCAGAACTCGGTCAGGTCCCCCGCGCCGGGGAAGCGTCCCGCCATCCCGATGATCGCGACGCCGTCCCGTTCCGGGAGATCCGTGAACTCATTGGTCATCATTCGCCCCTTGCTGTCCGACGCCGTTGCTGGTGCTGACGCCGGCGCTGCTGCATCTTCTCTCTGCGTTCCTCAAGTGCCTTGAGGTTGCTGCCCGTTGTCTGCTGCAGGGGCTGCTCGGCCAGGCCGGCCAGGTGTGCCGCCGTCAACCCCTCGTACAGGTCGCCGAGGGCGAGCTTCGTGCCCAGCCGGGTGTTGATGGTGCTCACCAGCTGGATCGCGATCAGGGAGTTGCCGCCCAGATCGAAGAAACTGTCCTGGATGCCGACCGTCTCGATGCCCAGCAGCTCCTGCCACAGCTCGCAGATCGCGCGCTCGGTGTCGCCGCGCGGTGCCACGAACTCGGTGAGGATGTCCGGGCGTTCGTGCGCGGCGCTACGGGGCTCCGCGGTGTCGCCCTGCTCCAGCGAGAAGGCGTTCTCGAACAGCGCCGAGAGCTCGGCGGGCGACACGATGACCTGCGACTCCGAGACGCCGGCCAGGATCGTGTCGAGGGCCCGCAGCCCTTCGGCGGGCGACATGGCGCGCTCGTCCACCTGCTCGACGCCGGACGGCGCGGCGGTACCGACCGCCATGCCGATCTCCCGCCACGGACCCCAGTCGATCGAGATCACCCGCCGGGTGCGCCCCCGGTCCTGGGCGAAGGCGTCGAGGAAGCAGTTGGCGGCGCAGTAGTCGACCTGGCCGACACTGCCGATGTTCGCGCCGTTCGAGCCGAACAGGACCAGGAAGTCCAGCTCCTGGTCCGCCAGCACCTCCTCCAGCACCAGGGTGCCGTGCACCTTCGGGAGCAGGACCTCGGCGGCCGCCCGGAGGTCCTTGAGCTGGATCAGGCCGCCACCGGCGACGCCCGCCGTGTGGAAGGCGCCGTGGATGGCCCCCCACCGCTGGGTGGTCCGCCGGACGGCCTCGCTCATCGCCGCCCGGTCGCTCACGTCGGCCTGGAACACCAGGAGCTCCGCACCCGCGTCCCGCAGGCGGACCAACTCCCGTACGGTGTCAGCGAGTCGGCCCTTGCCCGGGTTGCCGGCGAGCCAGGAGTCCCACTGTGCGGCGTCTGGCAGCCGGGTGCGCGCGGTGAGCGCGATCCTCGCCCCCGCTGCCGCGAGGTGCCCGGCCAGGGCCAGGCCCAGGCCGCCGGTGCCGCCGGTGACCAGGTAGACACCGTCCTTGCGCACCACCGGCGACTCGTCGCGTCGGGGCAGCGGCTGCGACAGGTAGTGCTGGGACCAGCGGTGCCCCCCTCGGTGCGCCACCGTCTCCGTGCCGGGCTCCGGCGCTGCTGCCAACTCGGCCATCAGCTTGCCCAGTTGGGCCTGGGTGGGCGCTTCCTGGCAGTCGAGGTCGACGCTGCGGCAGGTGGTGCCCGGCAGCTCGCGGGGCAGCACGCGGCACGGGCCCAGCAGGGTGGCCTTCAGCGGCGAGAGCGGCTCGGCGCCGGTGACGTTGTGCACGCCGTTGCTGAGCACCCAGATCCGGCGCGGCTCGCCGTCCGGGTGCCGGACGAGGGCCTGGGCGAGGCGGATCAGACTCTCGAAACCGTGCTGGAGGCTGCCCTCCTCGCCCGGCGCGGTGACGCTCCAGCCGTGCACGATGTGGGTGGGCACACCGGCAGGGCCGTTCCGCAGGGTGCTGATCAGCCGCTCGTAGTCGGAGCTGTCGGCCGGGTCGATGGCGTAGCGGTTGCCTCCCCGGTCGGACCAGGCGCCGGCCGCCGCCACCACGGTGACGGTGGCACCGGCGGCCCGCAGCTGCTCGGTCACCGCCTCGCCCACACCCAGGCCGTCGGCGAAGACCAGCCAGTGCCGGGTGCGGTCCGGCCGCTCCCCGGCCGGGAGAGGCGCCCGCTGCCAGGACGGGGCGTAGAACCACTGCGTGATGTCGTCGCGGCGCGCCGCGGCACGACCGGTGGCCCGGGCCGTCGTGGCCTGTCGGTCGAGCCAGTAGCGCTTGTGTTGGAAGGGGTAGGTGGGGAGGGGGATGCGGCGGCGTTGTTGGTGGGAGTGGTAGGCGGTCCAGTCGGGTGTGGTGGTGCCGGTGAGCCAGAGGGTGGTGAGGGCGCGTTGGACGGTTTCGGAGGGGGTGCGGGGGTCGCGTTTGTGGGGGAGTGAGGCGAGGGTGGTGGCTTGGGTGGCGGTGTTGGTGAGGATGCGGCGGGCGAGGCTGGTGAGGGTCTGGCCGGGGCCGATTTCGAGGAGGGTGGTGCCCGGTTCGGTGGTGGTGGTGCGGATGCCGGTGGCGTATTCGACGGTGGCGCGGATGTGGTGGCCCCAGTAGGCGGGGTCGGTGGCCTGCTGGTCGGTGATCCAGGTGCCGGTGGTGTTGGAGACGAAGGGGGTGCTCGGTGCCTGGCGGGGCACTCCTGCGACGGCGGTGGTGAATTCCGTGATCACCGGTTCCATGAGGGGGGAGTGGAAGGCGTGGGAGGTGGTGACGGGTTGGGTGGGCCAGCCGTGTTCTTCGGCGATGGTGGTGAAGGCCTGGATGGCGTCGTGGGGGCCGGAGACGACGCAGTCGCGGGGGCCGTTGTGGGCGGCGAGCGAGAGGCCGTGGGGCAGGGCGGCTTCGACGGTGGAGCGGTCGGCCATCACGTTGAGCATGGCGCCGGGGGCCTGGGCCTGCATGAGGCGGCCGCGCAGGGCGACGAGGTGGAGGGCGTCGGGGAGGGTGAAGACGCCCGCGACGCAGGCGGCGACCCACTCGCCGAGGCTGTGGCCGAGCATGGCGGTGGGGGTGATGCCCCAGGAGTGCCAGAGCCGGGTGAGGGCGTACTCGATGACGAAGAGGGCGGGTTGGGCCCACTGAGTCCGGTCGAGTCGGCTGTCCTCGGTGAAGATCACCTCGCGGATGTCCTCGCCGAGGTGTGGTGCGAGGAGTTCGGCGCATTCGTCGACGCAGGCGCGGAAGACGGGCTCGTGCTGGTAGAGGTCGTGGGCCATGCCGGGGTGCTGGGAGCCCTGACCGCTGAACAGGAAGACCAGTGGCGCGGTTTCGCGGGTGGTGTGGCTGGTGGTGACGTGGGCGGGGTCGCGGGTCTCCAGGGCGGTGGCGATGGTGTCGGGGGTGGTGCCGGTGACGGTGCGGCGGTGGGGGAAGGTGCGGCGGCCGGTGGCCAGGGTGTGGGCGGCGTCGGCGAGGTTGGGTTGTTCGCGGCGCAGGTGGGCGGCCAGTTGGTCGGTGGCCTGTTCGAGTGCCTGCGGGGTGCGGGCGGAGAGGATGAGTGTTTCGGTGGGGCGTGTGCCGGCGGGGGAGGCTTCGACGGCCGGGGCTTCTTCGAGGATGAGGTGGGCGTTGCTGCCGCCGAAGCCGAAGGCGCTGATCCCGGCGCGGCGGACGCGGCCGTCGGTGCGTGGCCATGGGCCGGTCTCGGCCTGGACCCGGAAGGGGCTGTTGGCGAAGTCGATGTCGGGGTTGCCGCGGGTGTAGTTCAGCGAGGCGGGGAGGAGTTCGTGCTTGAGCGCGAGCGTGGTCTTGAGCAGGCCCGCGATGCCGGCGGCGGCGTCGAGGTGGCCGATGTTGCCCTTGACCGAGCCGAGGGCCCAGGACCCGGTGTCGCCGAACGCCCGCGACAGCGCCTGCACCTCGATCGGGTCGCCCAGCGAGGTGCCCGTGCCGTGCGCCTCGATGTAGTCGATGTCCGTGGGTGCGAGGCCCGCGCCGGCGAGCGCGGCGGAGATGACCGCGGCCTGGCCGGTGACGCTCGGCGCGGTGAAACCGACCTTCACCGCGCCGTCGTTGTTGATCGCCGAGCCCCTGATCACGGCGTGGACGGTGTCGCCGTCGGCCAGCGCGTCCTCCAGCCGCTTCAGCGCGACCAGACCGACACCCGTCCCGAAGACCGTGCCCCGGGCGTCCGCGTCGAACGGGCGGACGTGCCCGTCGGGGGACACGAAGGACCCGTCCTGGTGCAGGTAGCCGGTGCCCGGGTTCGGGTCGACGTGGACGCCACCCGCCAGGGCGAGGTCGCACTCCCCGGCGAGCAGGCTCCGGCAGGCGGTGTGGGCGGCGACCAGCGCGGTCGAGCAGGCGGCGCGCAGCGAGACCGCGGGGCCCTTCAGGTCCAGCTTGTACGACACCCGGGAGGCCAGGAAGGCGAGTTCGTTGGCCACCAGGATCTGGGTCCGGCCCAGGGTGTCCACGATCTGCTGGTGCGAGTAGACGTGCTGGACGTAGCGGTTGGCCCCCGCGCCGCCGAAGACACCGATGCTGCCGTCGTACCGGGCGGCGTCGTAGCCGGCGTGCTCCAGCGCCGCCCAGGCCGTCTCCAGGAAGAGCCGGTGCTGCGGGTCCATCACCTCGGCCTCGCGGGCGGTGTACCCGAAGAACTCCGCATCGAACAGGTCGCTGCCGGCGAAGGCGGGCGCGGCCTTGACGTAGTTCGGCTGCCCGAAGACTTCGGGTGGCACCCCGGCCGCCGTCAGCTCCTCGTCGGTCAGGGCGACGATCGACTCGACGCCGTCGCGCAGGTTCGACCAGTACTCGGTCAGGTCCTCCGCGCCGGGTAAGCGTCCCGCCATCCCGATGATCGCGACACCACCGCGCGCCGTCATCACCGCGCCGCCCGGAGGTTGTCGACGAGCGCGCCGAGGGTGCGTACGGTGGGGCCCTCGTAGACGATGGTCAGCGGTACGGCCACCGCCAGTTTCTGACGCAGTCGGTGGACGACCTGCAGGCCGAGCAGTGAACTGCCGCCCAGTTCGAAGAAGTTGTCCTGCACGCCGACGCTCTCCAGGCCGAGCAGCTCCTGCCAGATCTCCGCCACCCGGTGTTCGGTCTCGCCGTTCGGGGCGACGAACGGGTTGCGCAGGTTGGGGCGCTCGTGCCGTGCGGCCGGGGCCGGCGCCTCGGCCACCGGGTCGGCCCACAGTTCCTGACGTAGCGTCAGATCACCGGTGGAAGTGATGATCTGCGCTTGGGGCACCGCGTCGAGCAGGGCGTCGAACACCTGTCGGCCCTCGGCCGGGGTGAGTGCCAACTCTCGTACCGCAGCGCCGAGTTCGGAATTCGCCCGGTCCTCCTGGGAGAAGTGCCAGGCTTCCCAGTTGACGCTGGTCCAGGGCAGGGAGGTGCTGTGGTGCCGCTGGGCGAAGGCGTCGAGCGCGGCGTTCGCGGCGGCGTACGCCCCGAAGCCGAGTCCGCCGAGCAGCGAGGCGATCGAGGAGCAGATGACGGCGAAGTCCACCTGCTGGTCGGCCAGCACCTCGTGCAGCACCTGCGTGCCGTAGAGCTTGGGGCCGAAGTGCCAGGAGGCCTCCTCCGCACCCAGGACCGCGACCTCCCGGTGGGCCGCCGTGCCGGTGGTGCCGGCACAGTGCAGCACGCCGTCGATCGGGCCGAACTCCCGCAGGACGCGCTCCTTCAGGGCGAGCATGGCCGTGCGGTCGGAGACGTCCGTGGCGGTCACCAGCACCTCGGAGCCGAGCGCCTCGATCTCCTGGACGGCCCGGATCGCGGACCGGACCGCTTCCGGGTGCTGCGGATCGGCCCAGCTCTCGCGGGGCGGCAGACCCGTCCGTCCGAGCAGCACCAGGCGCACCTCGGCCCGGTCGGCGAGGGCACGGGCCATCAGCAGGCCGATCTTCCCGAGGCCGCCGGTGACCAGGTACACCCCGCCGGGGCGGACCGGGGACCCACCCCGCGGGCGCGGCGCGCCGGTCACGTACGTCGGCGCCCAGCGGTGCCGACCGCGCAGCGCGATGGTGCGCTCGGCGGGCGGGGCGGCGAGCTCGGCCAGCAGCCGGTCGACCAGCCCGGGTACGGCCTGCGGGCCTTCGGGGCGGAGGTCGAAGTGGACGCAGCTGAGCGAGGGGTACTCCTGCGGCAGCACCTTGCACAGGCCCTGGACGGTGGCCTTCGGCGGGCAGAGCGGCTCGTCCCCGAGGACGGCGTGCACCTCGGAGGACAGCACGTCCCAGCGCTGCTGACGTGTCATCAGCTCGGCCTCGGTGGCCTGGACCCAGTGGACCAGGCTGTCGAAGGAGCGGTGCAGCAGGGCCCGGACGTCCTCGGGCGCCGTGGCCCGGTCGGCGTCGTCGCCGACGCTCCAGCAGTGCACCACCCGACCGGGCAGCGGCCCCTCGGCGCGCAGCGCCTCGGCGAGTCGCTCGAAGTGCTCCGGCCGGGCGGGGTCGAGGACGTACTCACGCTCGTCCTTGCGGTGCCACTCGGCTCCCCGTGAGACCGTGCGCACGGTGGCGCCGAGACCTTCGAGGCGGTCGGCGAGGTGGTGGCCGACACCGGTCTCGTCCGCGAAGACGAGCCAGCGCTCGTCGGCCAGGCCGACCTCGGCGGGCTGCGGTGCGCCGGCCAGCCGCTGCCAGGACGGCGTGCAGAACCACTGGGGCAGGTCGCCGCGCCGCTGCTGGGCCGAGCCGCTGCCGGGCTGGGCGGTGCCGGGTTCGAGCCAGTAGGTGCGCCGCTCGAAGGGGTAGGAGGGGAGCGGGACCCGCCGGGCGCCGGCCGTGGCCGGGAAGGGGCGCTCCCGGCCGGCGAGCCAGAGGCGTCCGGCGGCCCGCAGGAGCGCGGTGCGGTCGCTCTGCCCGAGGAAGGCGCCGGGGAGGGACGGGAGGACGACCCGGTCGGTGCCGGCGGCGGCGGGGTGCTGGAGGGCCCCGGGGGTCAGGGCCGGCGCGGGGCCGATCTCGACGATCGCGATGTCCGGGACGGACCACAGGGTGGCCAGGCCGTCCGCGAACCGCACGCTCTCCCGTACGTGCCGGGCCCAGTACTCGGCGCTGGTGGCCTCGCCGTCGGTGATCCAGGTGCCGGTCAGGTTGGAGACGAACGGCACGGCCGGGGCGTTCAGCCGGACCGAGCGCACCAGTTCGGCGTAGCGCTCGACGACCGGGTCCATCATCGGGGAGTGGAAGGCGAAGCGGGTGGTCAGCCGGCGGGTGGCGATGTCGGCGGCCAGCAGTTCGCCGGCCACCCGCTCGATGCCCTCGACGGTGCCGGAGAGCACGCAGGTCTGCGGGCCGTTGATCGCGGCGAGGCAGACCTCCGCGTCGGTGTACCGTGCGACGGCCTCCTCGGAGAGCGGCACGGCGAGCATCGCGCCCTCGCCCTGCTCCTCGATCAGCCGGGCGCGCTCCGCGACCAGGCGCAGGGCGTCGGGCAGCGAGAAGACCCCGGCCGTACAGGCCGCGACGTACTCGCCCAGGCTGTGACCGATCATCACCTCGGGCTCGACCCCCCGGGCGGCCCAGAGCTTGACCAGGGCGTACTCGAGGGCGAACACCGCGGGGTAGCCGAGGCGTGGCTGGTCCAGCGGGTGCTCGCTGCGCTCCGGCTGGAGCAGCAGCCTGCTGAAGTCGAGGAGCTTTCCGGGGGCGGCGTCCGCGGACTCGTCGACGGTGAACACGAGTTCGCGGATGTCCGTGCCGAGCAACGGCTCCAGCAGTCCGGCGCACTCGTCCATCGCTGCCCTGAACTCCGGCTCCTGGGCGTAGAGTTCGCGCGCCATGCCGGGGAACTGGGAGCCGAAGCCGGTGAACATGAAGGCCACCGGCCGGTGCGGGGCCTCGGGCGCGGTCGCGGTGAGCAGCCGACCGTCGTCGCGGGCGTCGAGCGCCGCCAGCGCCTCCTCGGTGCCGCCGGCCACCAGCATCCGTCGGTACGGGAACGCCCGGCGGCCCTGCTGGAGGGTGAACGCGACATCGGCCAGCGGGAGTTCGGGGTGCGCCCGGAGGTGGTCGTGCAGCTGGTCGGTGGCCGCCTCCAGGGCCTCCGGGCTCTTCGCGGAGAGCACCAGCAGCTGCTCGGCGCCGTCGGCCTGCCGGGATTCGCGCGGCAGCTCCGGGGCCTGTTCGAGGATGACGTGGGCGTTGGTGCCGCCGAGGCCGAAGGAGCTGACCCCGGCGCGGCGCGGTCCGTCGCCCTCGGGCCAGGGCAGCAGCTCGGTGTTGACGTAGAACGGGCTGCCGGCCAGGTCGATCCGCGGGTTGGGCCGCTCGAAGTGCAGGGTGGGCGGCAGCTGCCCGTGCTCCACCGCCAGCACGGTCTTGATCAGGCCGGCGACGCCGGCGGCCGAGTCGAGGTGGCCGATGTTGGTCTTGGCGGAGCCGAGGGCGCAACTGCGCTCCCCGACCCCGGAGTAGGCCGAGGCGAGTGCGGAGAACTCGATCGGGTCGCCCAGGATGGTGGCCGTCCCGTGCAGCTCGATGTAGCCGATGCTCTCGGCCGGCACGTCCGCGTTCGCCAGCGCGGTGGAGATGACGGCGGACTGGGTGGCGGCGCTGGGCGCGCTGAAGCCGGCCCGGCGGGAGCCGTCGTTGTTCAGCGCGGAGCCCTTGATGACCGCGTGGATGTGGTCGTTGTCGGTGATCGCGTCCTTGAGGCGCTTGAGCACCACCATCCCGACGCCGTCGCCGCCCACCGTCCCCTGGGCGCGGGCGTCGAAGGTGCGGCAGTAGCCGTCCGGCGAGAAGATGCCGTCCGGGCGGTAGACGTAGCCCTTGCTCCTGGTCCCGTCGACGGCGACGCCGCCGGCCAGTGCGGTGTCGCACTGGTAGGCCAGCAGCGCCTGGCACGCCTCGACCACGGCGACCAGTGACGTGGAGCAGGCGGACTGGATGTTGAGGGCGGGGCCCTCCAGGCCGAGCTTGTAGGAGACCCGGCTGGCGAGGAAGTCCGGCCGGTTGCCGATCACCGTCTGCTTGTCGCCGAGGATCTGCGCGGCGCCGGGCTGGGAGGCGATGTTGAAGAGCAGGTAGGTGTTGTTGCCCGCGCCCGCGTAGACGCCGACCGGGCCGTCCTGCCGATCGGTGGCGTATCCGGAGCTCTCCAGGGCGGCCCAGGCGCATTCGAGCAGGACCCGGTGCTGCGGGTCCATGAGTTCGGCCTCGCGCGGGGAGTAGCCGAAGAAGGCGGCGTCGAACTTCTCGCTGTCCGCCAGCGGGTAGCCCGCGCCGACGAAGTTCGGGTCGGCCAGGGTGGCGGCGTCCACGCCCCGGGCGGCGAGCTCCTCGTCCTCGAAGCGGGTGACGGAGCAGACGCCCGCCTTGAGGTTGCTCCAGTACTCCTCGACCGTCCGGGCGCCGGGGAAGCGGCCGGCCATGCCGACGACGGCGATGTCCAGACTGTCGTCGAACTCGGAGAAGCCGTCGGCCCGCTCGGAGTCCAGCTCGGTGTCCAGCTCGGTGTCCAGCTCGGTGTCCACGGTGGGGTCGAGCTCGGGGGAGTACTCACTCATGGTGACCTCGCTTCGCTTGCAGCTGCTGCTGGCGGCGCTTCAGCAGGGCGTTCTGCTGGGTGCTCCTGCCGCGGGTGGCGGCCGGTGCCACCCCCTGCCTCTGCTGCGAGAGCAGCTCGGCCTGGGCCCGGACGGTGGTGTGCTGGAACAGGTCGAGCAGGTCGACCTCCCGGCCGGTCGTCGCCCGGAGCCGGTGGTGCAGTCCGACCATGAGCAGGGAGTGCCCGCCGATGTCGAAGAAGTTCTGGTCGGTGCCGACCGCCTCGGTGTGGAGGACCTCCTGCCACACCTGCGCCACCAGTCGCTCCAGTTCGTTCCGCGGTGGCAGCGGTGCGGTGGCGGGCTCGGCGGGCCGGGGCAGCCTGCCGCGGTCGACCTTGCCGTGCCCGGAGAGCGGCAGCCGGTCCAGCGTCACCATCGCCTGCGGCACCATGTGCGGGGAGAGCCGGTCCCGCAGGTGGCGCTCCAGCCCGGCGGTGCTGAACCCGGGGCCGTGCGGCTCGATGTAGGCGACCACCCGCCGGTCGCCGGGGACGTCCTCGCGGACGACGGCGATGGCGTGGCGCACCTCGGGGTGGCTCTTCAGCGCGGCCTCGATCTCGCCCAGGGCGACCCGGAAGCCGCGGACCTTGATCTGGTCGTCGCGCCGGCCGAGGAAGGCGATCGTCCCGTCGGCCAGGCGGCGGACGATGTCGCCGGTGCGGTAGAGGCGGTCGCCCGGCCCGCCGCCGAGGGTGTCGGGGACGAAGGCCGCCGCGGTGAGGTCGTCCCGGCGGTGGTAGCCGCGGGCGAGGTTGTCGCCGCCGATCAGCAGTTCTCCGGCGACGCCGACGGGTGTGGGACGGCCCGCCGCGTCCACCACGTGGGCCCGGGTGCCCGGGAGCGGAACGCCGATCGGCGCGGTCTCCCACTCCGTCTCCGGGTGGTCGGCCACGGCGAGGGTCAGCACACCGACGGTGGTCTCGGTCGGACCGTAGTGGTTGAAGACCCGGCAGTGCGGGACGAGGCGCTGGAGGGAGCGCAGCCAGCGCCAGTCGGAGGCCTCGCCGCCGATGACCAGCAGGCGGCGCGGCAGGAGCTCGGCGAAGCGCGGCGAGGTCTGGAGGGCCCGGAGGTGGGAGGGCGCGATCTTCAGGCAGTCGACCCCCCGGGTCTGCACCCAGTCGGCCAGCCTCTCCGCGTCCAGCGCGACGTCACGGGAGATCAGCTGGACCTCGCCGCCGGTGCACAGCGGCGGGGCGAAGGCCGTGACGCTGGAGTCCACCGTCAGCGGCTGCACCATCGCGTAGCTGAGCGGCCCGTCGATGCCGAGCCGCCGGACGACGGCGCGGGTGTAGCCGACGAGCTGGCGGTGCTCGATCACCACGCCCTTGGGCTTGCCGGTGGAGCCGGAGGTGTAGAGCAGGTACGCGGCGTCCCCCGGGGCCGAGTGCCCGGCCGGCGGGTCCTGGTCCGGCCGGCCGGCCAGCACGGTCAGTCCGGCGTCGAGCTCGACCACCCGGTGTCCGGTGTCGAGCGGGGCCGTCGCCACCACGATCCGCACGGCCGCGTCGGCGAGGATGCCGTCCCGCCGCTCGGCCGGGTCGTTCGGGTCCACCGGTACGTACGCGCCGCCGGCCTTGAGGATGCCGAGCACGGCCACCATCAGCCGTACGTCGCGATCGGCGCAGAGGCCCACCGTCACCTCGGGGCCGACCCCGTTCTCCCGCAGCAGGTGGGCCAACTGGTTGGCCCGGGAGTTGAGTTCCCGGTAGCTGAGGGCGGCGCCCTCGGAACGGACGGCGATCGCTTCGGGGGTGCGGGCGGCCTGCTCCTCGAAGAGCCGGTGGAAGCACCGGTCCGTCGGCTCGCCCGGGACGCCGTTCAGCGCCTCGACGACGCGTTCCTCCCCGGCGGTGAGCAGGGGCAGCTCGGCCACCGACCGGTCCGGATCGGCCGTCGCGCCTTCGAGCAGGCGCAGCAGGTGGTCCACCGCGCGGCGGGCGGTGGCCGGGTCGAGGACGTCGGTCGCGTGGACCAGGTGCCCGGACAGTTCGCCGTCGGGGCAGGAGAGCCGCAGGTCCAGGTCGCAGTGGGTGGTCCCGGGCACGGGACGCGGTTGCGGCCGGAAGGAGAAGCCCGGCCAGAGGTGGACGGCCGCGCCGGTGCGGACCTCTTCGGCCACCGCCAGCGCGGCGCCCGCCCGCCGGACCAGGTCCCGGAAGCTCCCGCCGGCCTCGACGCGGACCGGCGTGGTCACCCCGGCGCCGTTGGTCACCCCGACCGCGAGCTCGGTCTGGCCGCCGTACCGGTGCAGCAGGGCCAGGTGGAGGGCGAGGGCCGCCGCCGGGAGCCCTCCTCCGCAGGCTTCACCCAGGTGCCGCAGGGCGGCGGTCGCCCCGGCGGGGACGACGAGGGGGACCGAGCCGGCCCGGCGGTCGCGCCGGGCCGGAGGCGTCCGGTCCAACGGGAGCTCCGGGGCGGCGGGCAGCTCGGCGGGGCGCCCTTCGGCATCGGGGCCGGGCACGGGAGGTGCGGGGTGGCGCAGTGTCATGAGGGTTGCCTCGAGGAGTCTGGGGGCAGGACGTACGTCACCCGTCTCGCCGGAACGGGCCACGGCTACGCGGATCGCTTGGTGCAGAGATAGACCTGGTTGCGGCGGTGGTCGGCGGGGACGTCGATGATCTCGACCGACTCCGAGAGCGAGTGCAGCAGCGCCTCGAACGGGCCGGCGGCGTAGCGGTTGAGCCAGATGTAGCCGTCGGCCGTCTCGCGCCGCAGCAGCACCTCGGTCTCCCGCGGCACCTGGAACATGCAGATCACCACGGTGCGGCGGGAGACCCGGAACAGTTCGCGGACGGCGGTCTCGTAGTACGGCAGGCTCTCCAGCACGTGCCGGCAGTTCACCACGTCGAACGAGCCTTCGGGGAAGGTGAGGTCGGTGACGCTCATCTGCTCCCACCGCGCCTCGGGGTGGAGCCCGCGGCAGTCGTCGATGGCGGCCTCGTTGATGTCGATGCCGGTGTAGTCGACCTCCAGGCCCGCCGTCAGCAGGTGGCGGTAGGTGACCCCGGAGATGACACCGCAGTCGAGCAGTTCGAACGGTTCCTCGCCGTGCAGTGCCGCGATCCGCTCGGTCACGACCGCGTGCGAGGGGTGCCCGGCCCGGGACTCCTCGCTCATGTGAGCCATGTCAGAGGTGTGCGCCCAGAGCGATTTCGTGTTCACTGCGTTGATCCTCCGTACTGCTGGAGCGAAGCCGGTCATGACGGCACGGCCGTCCGGACGGTGGCTGTTGGGAGAGTGCCGGGCGCGCGCGGGACGCCGCCGGACCAGGGCCGTCGGGCGGCGCATGGCGGACGGTCCGGAGGGCCGTTCCAGGGTTTCCGCGGGCGCGGCACCCGGTTCCCTGCCACCCTCCGGAGCGGGAGAACCCTGGCAGCCGGCGGTGCGCGCGTGACATCCGTCCCGTCCCGGAACACGGGAACTGATGTCACATCAGAAAGCCGCGCCTTCCTGGGACTCGGTGTCGAAGACGGCGTCCGGGCCGAACATCCGGGCGTGCTTCGCCGCGGCGAGGGCCAGCGTGCCGCTTGCATCCCGGGCGCTCGCGACCTCGGCCAGTTGGTTGACCACGGAGGGCTTCGCCAACGCCTGATCGCGCAGCTCGGGGGAGCGGGACATCAGGACCATGGCCGCGGTGGTGTAGCCCGATTCGACCCAGGACTCCCAGATCGCGTCGCGGTCCTGCTCCTGGCCCGCGAAGAGCTCCTCGCGACGATCGTGCCGACGCGTGGGAACCGGGCTCCGGCCGGCGGCCTCCGTGCGCAACCGGACGCGGCGGCCCGCGATGTAGGCGACGGCAGCGCCCTTGCGGATGGCGAAGTTCAGGGCCTGGGCCGCCGTGTCCACCACCGGCTCACCCTTGTCGTTCAGGGAGGTGTTGCACACCATCGGCACCCCCGTGGCTTGCCGGAACGCTTCGATCGCCCGGTGGAGCAGGGGGTTGGTCTCGGCGGACAGGGTCTGACGCCGGGCCGAATCGTCGAGGTGGAGGATGGCCGGGACCAGCCGGCGCTTGGACTCGGTCACGTACGCCGTCTCGAGCATGTAGGGCGAGGGCCAGGGGTCCTCGAACCACTCGCCGCTGTACTCCTCCAGGACGATCGGGGCCACGGGGCGCCACCACTGCCGGCTCTTCCAGTCGTTCAGCAGCTCCTTCGACCGGGGTGAGCGGGGATCGGCGAGGATGCTCCGGTGGCCCAGTGCGCGCGGACCGATCTCGGCCGCTCCGTCCGCCCACACCAGCGGTCCGGTGGAGAGGTCCTCGACGAACCGGGCCTCGGTGAACTCCTCGACGTCCTCGATGAAGTCGTCGAAGTGCCGCAGCGCGCTCTCGACGTCGGTGAGCTCGGAGCCGTGGTAGGCGGACTCGAGCCGGAAACCACCGCCCGGGAGCAGCCCCTCGCCGAGGAGGCCGAGGAGGCCGATCCCGAGGGACTGGCCGGAGTCGTTCGCGCTCGGCGGCGTGAGCAGGCCCTTGAATCCGTAGCGGCGCAGGAGGAAGGAGTTGGTCGGACAGTTGAGGGCGAAGCCGCCGCTCAGGGAGAGGTACGCCTGGCGCGGGTCCACCCCTGCCGATTCGAGCAGCCGGTCGACGTTGCGCACCATGACGAGCTCGCAGGCCGTCTGGACGATCTTCATGACCGCGGACTGCAGGTGCTCCTGGTGGGTGAAGCGGCTGTCCAGCTCCATGGACGGCAGCTGGGACTCGGCTGCACGAATCACGGCCTGGACGAAGGGAAGCGTGTCGACCAGCGGTACTCGTCGGCCTCCGAACAGCTCCAGCTCCCGCACCGCCGCCTCGGTGTCGAAGGCGATTTCGGTGGGGCAGGCCGACGCCAGGGCCATCAGGGTGCCCGGCTCCTTGCCGAACTCCGACGACGCGGCGTCGTAAATCGGGGCCGGGGATTCGACCGGAGCGAAGTCGACGTCGCCCTTGGCCGACACGCAGCCGGTGTACCAGTACTTCTTGCCCGTCCGGTCGAGGCCGAAGTCGGGCCGGCCGTCCAGGGCCATTCCGATGATGGTCTCGCCGCGGAACACCTCGGAGTCGAGGAGCAGTCCGCTGTAGAGGTGGGCGAGGCTGTGGATCGGGAAGTCCTCGGCGCCCGCCGGTAACTTGATGTCGGCGTGGTGCGGCAGGCCGGGCGTGCCCCAGGACAGGCTCACGTCCTCCGGGGAGAGCCCTTCGGCCGCGAGCAGTTCGGTCAGCACCTTGTTGTAACGGTCGACGGTGAACAGCGGCCAGAAGTGGTGCTTCTGTCCGCTGACGCGCTCGAGCTCCCAGACTCTGACGAGTTCGACCCGCGAGTCGTGACTGCGCCAGAGCGCGATGTTCTGGTCGTGGCGCGGTGCGATGACGGATAAGCTGCCGGGCGGGGAGATGTAGCTCGACAGGAAGTACTTCGCGGCTGGGTACGCGGTCACGATGTCTCTTTCGGCGGTCGGACAGTGGCTGCTGGCTCTTCGGGCCAGACGGTCCTGGAAACGGCCCGCGTAGGCGGTCGCGAGGCTGCCGGGGCCGGCTCGGCCGGGCGTCGGTGTCCACCGGCGACGTCAGGTGCGACAGACTGTCCCGGTCGGGTGCGATCGGGCCTCGGGCCGGAACCCCGGCGGCGGCCTGCACGGGGACTTCGACCCTCTGCGAGGCCTCGGGACGGGGACGGCGGGGACGGACTCCGACCCCGCATCCTCATGTGTATGCGCCGGCCCCGAGGCGAGCGACGGGATCGCTCCGGTCCGTCCGTGGCGGGACTACTTCGAAGCGGGGATCCGCTCCTCGACGAGCTGGACCAGTTCACCGACGTTGGCCACGGTGAACATGTCGACGACGTCCAGATCGACGTCGAACGTGCTCTGGATCGAGACCATCAGGCGGAGCAGCGACACGGAGGTGGCTCCGAGGTCATCGAAAGTGCTGTCCAGCGAGACTTCAAGGGGGGCGAATACTTCGGAAATCACCGACATCAAGTCGTCGGACTGTGCGTTCGACATTTTGTGTTCCAGATCTCTTGCATTCGAGGCCTATGCAGGTAATTGACCCTATGGTGTTGCTGGGACATCGTCAAGTCTCTTTTTCTGGTTGGCAGACGGCTGATGTCCAGATTGTGTCGCGTTGGGTCAGGTGGGCGAGATTGGTGTGAAACGGGCGTAGTGAAGCAATGGTTTGTCGAGTCGGCGCGCTTTCCCTGGTCGAAGGCTCGACAGGACGTGGGTACCCTGGGGTAGGGTGGTCCACGTTTGATCGCACAGGCACGCCATTGGGGGTTCTGGTGTCAGAAATGACTTTTCGGCCTCTCACGCCTATCACTGGCGCGGAGGTGGAAGGCGTCGATCTCGCGGCGGAGTTGTCGCCGGCCGTAGTGGCCCGCCTTCGTGAGGCCCTGGTGCGTCACAAAGTTCTCGTTTTCCGGAATCAGCCGATGAGTGACGCGCAACAGGTCGAACTCACCAATGCTCTGGGCGGTGCCACTGCGGCACATCCCATCGTGAACGGTCTGAGCGAGGCCCCCGCCGTGTTGCGGACCGCACTGTCGGAGGAGCGACGGGCGCTGGTCGAGGCCGAGGCCGGCCTCAGTCATCCGTTGAAGGGATCGACACCGCGGCGCCTGCGAACCGAGTGGCACGTCGACAGCACCTTCGTGGTCAATCCGAACGCCATCACCATTCTGCGCGGTGTCGAGATTCCACCGGTCGGCGGCGACACTCTCTTCGCCAATCTGGAAGCGCTCTACGAAGGGTTGTCGCCTTCCCTCCGGGGGTACGTCGACACCTTGCAGGCGATACACTCCCGACACGCCCCGACGGCCGCGCCCCGCTTCGACGGCAAGCCGGCCGGCCCCTTCGCGGCCGTGCACCCGCTGGTGCGGGTGCACCCCGAGACCGGTGCGCGCAGCCTGCTCGTCAGCGCCGTCTTCCTCCAGGCCATCCGCGGTCTCAAGCCCCGCGAGAGCGCGGCCCTGCTGGACTTCCTTCTCGACGAGCTCGCCGGGCGGGACGAGATCCACGCCCGGGTCCGCTGGGAGCAGGACACCCTCGTCATGTGGGACAACCGCGCCGTGGCCCATGCCGGTCCGGTGGACGGCCTGATGTTCCAGGAGGAGCGGATCGTGCACCGCACCACCGTCGTCGGCGACGTGCCCCGCGGGCCCGACGGCTTCGTGTCGCGTGCCCTCATGGGAGGCCGGAGCGAAGCGCTGGCCTGAGAGGCCGCGCCGTGACGCCACGGCGATCAGGTGGTGCGTGCAGGTCAACTCGGTCATACATGTAGATGTACTGGCATCGTGGCTCCGGCATAGATTCGGGTCAGTCGGTCCATTCTCCGGTAACTTCTGTGGGGGAAAAGCAAAATGCCGGTCATCGACCACTGTGCAAAAGCCGAAGCGCCGCCCAAGTACCGCCTGTTATGCGTCGACTGCGGCTGGGAATCCGACCCGGAATTCCGGCTCCGATGTCCCCGGTGTTCGGGTGCACTCGATCCCAGGATGAACCTGGAGAACGTCACCGAGCATGACGGTGACCGGCCTGAGCTGACCTACCTGGACTTCCTTCCGGTCGAATCCGAGCACTTACACGACGCCGGCATCAGCGTGCGGACCCCCTGCCGTCCGGCCTCGCGCCTCGGAGCGGCCATCGGTCTGCCCCGCCTCTGGGTGAAGGACGAGTCCCAGCAGCCGACCGGGACCACCAAGGACCGGCTGGCCTCCGTGGTCCTGGCCGTGTTCCGGCAGTTCGGGATCAAGGAGTTCGTCGCCTCCAGCACCGGGAACAGCTCCACCGCCCTGGCCCGCGCTGTGCGGAGGGACCACTCGATGCGGGCACACTTCTTCTGCGGCCGTGACTTCACCGGCGACCACGACATCGAGACCGGCGACCGGGTGTCCCTCACCGTGGTGGACGGCAACTACGCACAAGCCACCCGGGCGGCCCAGGAGTTCGCAGCTCGGAAGGGCCTGGTCTGGGAGGGCGGGTTCTTCAACTGGGCCCGTCGCGAGGGCCTGAAGCTCACCTACCTGGAAGCCTTCGACGCCATGGACGACAAGCCCGACGTCGTCGTCCAGGCCATCAGCAGCGGCATGGGGATGATGGCCGCGCGCAAGGGCGTGGCGGAGTACCTCGCCTGCGGCCGGCTCACCTCCTCGCCCCGCTTCGTGATGGTCCAGCAGGACACCTGCGCGCCGATGGCCGCGGCCTGGCGGGAGGGACGGGCCGAGCTCACCGAGGACGACGTCATCGAGCACCCGACAGGTCTGGCCCGGGCCATCCTGCTCGGCGACGGCCGGGCCACCTATCCCTACATGCGGGACATCGCCACCGGGAGCGGCGGCTCCATCGTCTCGGTGAGCCAGGACGAACTGGTCCGAGCCCGTACGATGCTCCGCGAGCTGGAGGGGCTGGACGTCTGCCACTCCTCGGCCGCGACCATTGCCGCGCTGCGCAACGAGGTCGCGGCCCGGCGGATCACCCCGGACCAGGTCGTCCTGGTCAACCTGACCGGCCGTGAGCGGTACACCGCCGCCGACGCCGGACCGGCCCTCGCCGTCGCCACCGCCGGCTGAGCCTCCCCCTCTCCGAGCCGGATGCCACCGCTCCCACCGGAGTGGTGCGCCCGCCCCCACGTTCGCAAGGAATGCGTTGATACTCAGTCACCTCACCCCGCAGCAGGCCGAGCGCCACGCCGAGTTCCGTGCCTTCGCCGACCGTGTCCTGGTCCCGCAGGCGGACCGCTGCGACCGCGAGCAAGCGGTCTCCCGAGAGATCGTCGCCGACCTGGCCGGGCAGGGCTACCTCGGCGCGCCCGTCCCGAAGGAGTTCGGCGGCCTCGGCATGGACTGGGTCGAATACGGACTGCTCACCGAGGAACTGGGCCGAGGCTGCCAGTCGATCCGTAACCTCGTGGCCGTGGAGGACATGGTCGCCCACTCGATCCACAAGTGGGGAACGGAGGAGCAGAAGCAGCGGTGGCTCCCCCGGATCACCTCGGGCCGAACGCTGGCGGCCTTCGCCCTGACCGAGCCGGACGTCGGCAGTGACGCCGCCGCCGTCGGGACCACGGCGACGGCCGACGGCGCCGATGTCGTCCTGCGCGGCACCAAGAAGTGGATCAGCTTCGCGCAGATCGCGGACCTCTTCCTGGTCTTCGCCACGTTCGACGGGCAGCACACCGCCTTCCTGGTGGAGCGGGACACTCCCGGCCTGTCGGTGGAGCCGATCGAGGGCCTGCTCGGCCTGCGCGGCTCGATGCTCGGCCGGATGACCTTCGACGACTGCCGGATCCCGGCCGCCAACCTGGTCGGGCGTCCCGGCCTCGGCCTCACCTTCGTCGCCTCCAGCGCCCTCGACCTCGGCCGCTACAGCACCGCCTGGGGCTCGGTCGGCCTGGCACAGACCTGTCTGGAGGCCTCGACGGAGTACGCCGGCCGCCGCACCCAGTACGGCACCGAGATCCGCAACCACCAGCTGGTCCAGCAGCTGCTGGCCGACATGCTCACCGACACCATCACGGCCAGGCTGCTCTGCTACCACGCCGGGGTGAGCAAGGAGCGGGGGGAGACGGAGTCCGTCAACCACACCCTGCTGGCGAAGTACCGGACCTCGACGATCGCCGTCAAGGCGGCCGCCGACGCGGTGCAGATCCACGGTGCCCAGGGCATCGGGGCGGAGGCTTCCGTTCAGCGTCACTACCGGGACGCCAAGGTGATGGAGATCATCGAGGGCACGACGCAGATCCAGCAGACCATGCTCGGTCAGTTCGCCGTCCGGGCGGCCCGGCTGTGAGCGAGCTCCGGACGGGGGCGGTGACGTACGGGCAGCTGTCGGTCCTGCGTTCGCTGGAGACACACGGCCCCGACCATCGGGCGGTCGCCAATCTGGTCAGTGTCTGGGAGGTGCCGTTCGGTCTCGGCGCGGCCCAAGTCATGGACGCCTGGCTCCAGTTGGTGGCGAAACACGAGTCGCTGCGGACCACCTACGACCTGAGCGGCCCGACACCGGCCCAGACGGTCCACCCGTACCGCCCGTCCCGGGTGGCTGCGCTGGAGCTGGCCGAGGACAGCTTCGCGGCGGCCCTCCGGCTGGGCGGCGAGGCGGCGGTCGAGCCGATCGACATCGAGACCGAGTTGCCGTGGCGCGCGTTCGTCACCACTCACCAGGGGGACGCGCTCCACCTGGTCACCGTGATCCACCACGTGGCGGCCGACAACGGTGCGCTGCGGGTGCTGGAGGAGCAACTCGGTGTCCTCCTGGAGGGCGGGGCGCTCGGGCCGGTGGTGCAGCCGCTGGAGATGGCGCAGGAGCAGCAGGAGGAACCGGGCACCCGGAGCGTCCGGCACTGGACCGAGGCCTGGAGCCGGCTCGTCCCGGCGGACCGGGATCCGGAGGACGCCACCGAGCGACGCCGGGCGTCGCTCTACAGCCTGGAGGGGCTGACCGCCGCGCAGGAGCTCTCCGACCGGCTGAAGATCTCGGTCCAGTCGGCGGTGCTCGGCGTCGGCGCGCTCGCGCTGTCCCGGCTCAAGCGCACCGAGCGGATGACCTTCGCGCTGATGGCCGCCAACCGGCTCACCACCCGGTGGGTGCCGCTGGTCGGCTCGCTCAACCAGTTCGCCCCGGTGACCGTCACGGTCGACGAGGAGGCCCACCCGCTGGAGTATCTGCGGGCCTGCTACGTCCAGTCCATGACGGCGTACATGAACGGCTGCTACGACGTCGACGCGCTGAAGGAGAGTCTCCGGGAGGCCGGCCTGCCGGACGCGGACCCCACCGCCTTCGCCAAGCACTACAACTTCCTCGGCGATGTGGACGCCGAGCCGGCCGCCGGGTCCGCCCTGCGCACCGGGATCGAGTGGCGTCCGTCCACCCAGCGGTCGGGGCCGAACTTCCACCTGGCAGTGGCCACGGGGAAGGGAATCCTCATCGGAGTGGGCGCGAGCCGCGAATATCTCGACGGAAATCTCCCAGCCGTTCTCGCGGCGTCGATCGAGGCTGGTCTGATCAATATGTCCAAGGGGTCCGAGAACTCCCTGGCAGAAGTTTCACTGGATAATCCTTGGCGAATGTTCTGAAGAGCGGAAGAATGCAGGGAGAAAAGCTTCTTCCCCCCGCACTTCGGCATCCCTGGGCTTGGTCGAGCCAGTTCTAGAAGCCTGCACAGATTCCTCGAAGCTGCTTCTTCATCATGACCACCTCCTGTCCGTGGTGACTATAGCCACAGACGGTCGGGAGGTGGAAGGAAAATCTGGATAAGGCCCAGGAAAGATGGTTAGGATTTCACTCATGACGGATTCGTACGCCGATCCGGGAACCCCGGATCACCGAAGTGCCGCGCGTTACCTGTGGTGGCTGACCATGAGTCAGCGCCGACGGGTGACGGGCGGCGCGGTGATCGGCACCCTCTGGATGGTCGGCCTCCTGCTGCCGCCGTACCTCATGCAGCGTGCGATCGACGACGGGCTCCAGCGGGGGAGGACCGGCGTCCTGGTCGCCTGGGTGGCCGCACTGATCGGCGCCGCGCTGCTCAACGCATGGCTCGGCATCATGCGCCACCGCATCATGACGCGGGTCCGGATGGACGCCACCTTCCGCACCATCAAGGTCGTGGTCGCGCACTCCACCCGGCTGGGTGCCGAACTGCCCCGAAAGGTGACGGCCGGTGAGGTGGCCAGCATCGGCGTGGGCGACGTCGCGCAGATGAGCCAGACACTGACGATCACCGGCCCCGGCGTCGGCGCTGTCGTGGCGTACCTGGTGGCGGCCGCGCTGCTGCTGTCGGTCTCCGTCGCGCTCGCCCTCGTGGTCCTGCTCGGGGTGCCGTTGCTCGCGGTCGTGGTCGGACCGCTGCTGGAACGCCTCCAGGGCGCGGAGTCCAAGTACCGCGCGCAGCAGGGGGCGCTGACCGCCCGGCTCGGGGACATCATCGGCGGCATGCGCGTGCTCAACGGCATCGGCGGCAAGGAGATGCTGGCCGGCCGCTACCTGCGCGGATCGCAGGACCTGCAGGCCGAGGGCTACCGGGTCGGCGCCGTGACCAGCTGGATCCAAGCACTCTCGGTCGGCCTGCCCGCCCTCTTCCTCGCGCTGGTGACCTGGCTGGCCGCCCGGATGGCAGCCGAGGGCACCATCACGATCGGCACGCTGGTCGCCGTCTACGGCTACGTCGCCGTCCTGGTGGTACCGGTCTCCAACTTCATCGAAGGCGGATACGACCTCACCAGGGGCCTGGTCGCCGCTCGACGCGTCGTCCGGATGCTCGACCTGAAACCCGCCTTCGAAGACGCCGCAACACTCCGGCCCACCCATGACGAGCCATCAGCACTGCACGACGCCGACACCGGTGTGGAACTGGTCCCGGGCCGGCTGACCGCGATCGTGAGCGCTCGCCCAGCCGACTCCGCGGCCGTGGTCGACCGGCTCGGCCGGTACAGCGCGTCCGCCGCGACCTGGGGCGGCGTGCCGCTCGCCGAGGTCGCCCTGGCCGAGATCCGCAGGCGGATCGTGGTGGCGGACAACGACGCCGACTTCTTCTCCGGCACGCTGCGCACCGTGCTCGACGGCCGGTCCGAGCACACCGGCCCGGCCATCGCCCAGGCCGTCCGAGATGCCGCGGCGCAGGACATCGTGCAGGCACTGCCCGATGGCCTGGACACCATGATCCAGGCCCAGGGCAGCAACCTCTCCGGCGGACAGCGCCAGCGGCTGCGGCTGGTCCGTGCCCTGCTGGCGGACCCGGAGGTGCTCCTGCTGGTCGAGCCCACCTCCGCCGTGGACGCCCACACCGAGGCCGCCATGGCCGCCGGGCTGCGCCGGGCGCGGACCGGGCGCACCACCGCCCTCACCTCGACCTCCCCCGTCCTCCTGGAACAGGCCGACACCGTCTGCTACCTCGTCGACGGCCGCCTGGCGGCGGCCGGCCCGCACCAGGAACTGCTCGCAACAGAGCCCGGCTACCGCGCGCTGGTGGCTCGCGGCGAAACCGCCACCGAGTCCACGCCCGCCGAGGAGGCCGTCCGATGACCGCTCAGACCGAGACCGCCCCCGGACGGCTCCCGATCGCCGGTCCCGCCGAGGTCCGCCGGGCCGCCGTGCACCTGATGAGGCAGGACGGCCGTGCCGTCGCCGCGACGCTGACCCTCAACGGACTGGCCGCGGCCGCCGGACTGGGCGGCCCCTGGCTGCTGGGCCGCATCATCGACGACGTCCGGGGCGGCGCCGGCACCGGACACGTCGACCGACTCGCCCTCGGCATCCTCTGCTTCGCGCTCGCGCAGCTGCTCCTCGGCCGCTTCGCCCGCTACGCCGCCCACCGCTTCGGCGAGCGGACCCTGGCGCGGATCCGCGAGCGGTTCGTCGACCGCTCCCTCGCCCTGCCCGCTTCGGTGGTCGAACGCGCCGGCGTCGGCGACCTGCTGACGCGCGGCACCGCCGACGTCGCCACCGTCGGCTCCACCCTGCGCGACGCCGGGCCCGAGGTCTCCGTGGCGCTCGTCCAGATCCTCCTGATCCTGGTCGCCATGCTCGCGGTCAACCCGCTGCTCGGCATCTGCGGGTTGCTCTGCCTCTCCGGGATCTGGTTCGCCACCCGCTGGTACCTGCGCCGCGCACACACGGGCTACCTCGCCGAAGGCGCCGCCAACTCCGCGCTGATCGAGATCCTCACCTCCACCGCGACGGGAGCCCGCACCGTCGAGGCCCTGGGTCTCCAGGACCGCCGCATCGCCGCCACGGCCGAGGCCGTCGAGCACTGCCGGGCCACCCGTACCTACACCCTCAGCCTGCGCACCGTGCTCTTTCCCGTGGTCGAGTTCTCGTACATCGCCCCGGTCGCCGGCATCCTGCTGCTCGGCGCCGCCCTGCGCGACACCGGCGCGGTCACCACCGGCGCGGTCGTCGCCTGTGCCCTCTACTTCTGGAAGCTCTCCGAGCCGCTGGACAAGGTCCTGCTCTGGCTCGACCAACTCCAGCGCAGCAACGCCTCCTTCGCCCGGGTCGAGGGCATCGGCCAGGTGGACGCCCCGGCCGTGACCGGCGGCGGCCGGCCCGAGGACGACCGGATCGACGTGGTCGACGTCCGGTACGCCTACCAGGGTGAGCGGGACGTCCTGCACGGCGTCGACCTCACCGTCCGTCCGGGCGAGCGACTGGCGATCGTCGGCCCGTCCGGAGCCGGCAAGTCCACCCTGGGCCGGCTGCTGGCAGGGGCGGAGACGCCCCGCACCGGACGGGTGACGGTGGGCCAGGTGCCCGTCGCCGAGCTCGACCCGGCCCAGCTGCGCCGACACGTCGTCCTGGTCTCCCAGGAGCATCACGTCTTCCTCGGCACCGTCCGGGACAACCTCCTGATCGCCGCGCCCGCCGCGACCGACCAGGACCTGCTCGCGGTGCTGGCCGCCGTCGACATCGACTGGGTGGACGAGCTGCCGGACGGCCTGGACACCGAACTCGGTGCCGGCGGGCTCCGTCTGGACGCCCAGCAGGCCCAGCAACTCGCCCTGGCCCGGGTGGTCCTGGCCGATCCGCACACGCTGATCCTGGACGAGGCCACCTCCCTGCTCGACCCGACCACGGCCCGGCACACCGAGCGCTCGCTGGCGGCCGTGCTCAAGGAACGCACCGTGATCGCCATCGCCCACCGCCTGCACACCGCCCACGACGCGGACCGGGTCGCGGTCATGGACGGCGGCCGGGTCACCGAACTGGGCAGTCACGACGAGCTGTTGGCGGCCGGCGGCGGATACGCCGCGCTGTGGAAGTCCTGGCACGGCGCCTGAGCGCGCCCCGGCCCTCCCGACCTCTCCCGACCAGTAGGAGCGGAACCCCATGCACTCGGCACCACCGCAGGCCCAGAGCTGGGTCCGGCCGATTCCCGGCCGGACCGAGCCCGGCGCCCTCCGGCTCTTCTGCTTCCCGTACGCCGGGGCAGGCGCCTCGGCCTTCCGGGGGTGGGGCGCCGGACTCCCGGAAGGAGTGGAGGCACTCGCCGTGCAGCTGCCGGGTCGGGAGGACCGGTTCTTCGACCGGCCGATCGCGGACCTGGAAGAACTGCTGGACGTCCTTCTCCCCGCCCTGCTCCCGTACCTGGACCGGCCGTTCGCCTTCTTCGGGCACAGCATGGGCGCCATCGTCAGCTGGGAGCTCGCCCGCAGGCTGCAGCGTGAGCAGGGGCTGGAGCCGGTCCGGATCACGGTGTCCGGCTGCCGGGCGCTACCGGCCCACGAGTCCAGAAAGCCGAGCGAACTCGACCTCTCCGACGAGGAGCTGATCAACGAGCTCCGCCGTCTCAACGGCACACCGGAGACGCTGCTGCAGAACCCGGACTTCGCCGCCTTCATCCTGCCGACCTTCCGGGCCGACCTCTCGCTGTTCGCCGGCTACGTCTACCGGCCGGGCGAGTTGCTCACCTGCCCCGTCTCGGCCTTCGGCGGTGACGCGGACCCCAGGGTCGCCGAGGAGCACCTCCATGGCTGGGCCGAGCTGACCACCGGCCGGACCGAGGTGGAGGTCTTCCCCGGCGGCCACCTCTTCCTCAACGACGAGCGGGAGGCCGTGCTCCGGAGCGTGTCCCGGGCGCTCCCGGTCGTCGGCCACTGACCAGTACTTCTTTCGAACCCAGGGGGCTCGCGTGGAGACAGTGTGGAATGTCGTCCAGGCTCAGGCGGAGCGGACGCCCGATGCCGTGGCCGCGCGGACGGCACGCACCTACACCTACCGTGACCTCGCCGCGCTGGCCGCAGACCTCGGCGAGCGGATGGCGGCGAAGGTCCGGCCGGGCTCCGTCGTGGCGCTCGACGCGTCCAGCCGGTTCAGCGGGGCCGTCGGCATCCTCGCCGCGAACGCCGCCGGCTGCGCCGTGCTGCCGCTCGACCGGCAGAGCCCGCCGGCCAGGCGGGCCCGGGTCCTCGACGACGCCCGCCCCGCCCTGCTGCTGCGCGAGCTGGCCGAGGGCGAGTTCGCCCTGGAGGGGAACGGACTTCCGTCACCGCCGAGGGAACCGGACCTGGGGGAGATCGCCTACATCCTGTACACCTCCGGCTCGACCGGGCAGCCCAAGGGCGTGATGGTGGGCCACCAGGCCCTGATCGACCGCCTCGCCGCCCTGGCCGAGCGGCCGGGGCTGGCGGCCGGCGAGAGCGTGCTGGCGATGGCCGCGCTGTCCTTCGACATCTCGCTGGTGGAGCTGATCCTTCCACTGACCGTGGGGGCCTCCTTCACGGTGGTCCCGGAGGAGATCAGGGCGGATCCGCTCGCCTTCGCGGAGCTGGTGGCGGGGGCCGCACCGGACGTCGTCCAGGCCACCCCCAGCTTCTGGCGGATGCTGACGGCCTCCGCCTGGAAGGGTGCGCCCGGCAGCCGACTGTGGACCGGCGGAGAGACGCTCACCCCGAGCCTCGCCCGGGAGCTGCTGCCGCGGTGCGGCGAACTCTGGAACGTGTACGGCCCGACCGAGGGAGTCCTCTGGGCCACGGCGGCGCGGGTGGACTCCGCCGAGCGGATCTCGCTCGGCGAGCCGGTGGCCGGGGTGGGCCTCCTCACCGACGAGAGCGGTGAACTCCTGCTCTACGGGGAGGGGCTGGCGCACGGCTACCTCAACCGGGAGGAGCTGACGGCAGAGCGTTTTCTGCACGGCGACACCCCCGACGGCCGCCGCCGCGTCTACCGCACCGGGGACCGGGTCGGACGGGGACCGGACGGCGCACTGACGTTCCTCGGCCGCCTGGACAGCCAGGTCAAACTGCGCGGCCACCGGATCGAGCTGGGCGAGGTGGAGGCCGTCCTGGAGGAGCACCCGGAGGTCTCGCAGGCCGTCGTGCTGCTCCAGGACGCCGACCGGCCCGACACCGCGGCGCTGGTGGCCTTCGTGGTACAGCGCGGCGAGGCGGACCTCCAGGGCTGGCTGAAGGACCGGCTGCCGTCGAGCCACCACCCCGCCAGGATCACCGCCCTGTCCGCGCTGCCCCGCACCACCACGGGAAAGGTGGACCGGATCGGATTGGCGGCCGGCCCGGCCGTTGACGACCGGGTGGTGCAGGCCGCCGAACCGCCCGCCGCAGCGCCCGCCGAACCGCCCGCCGCAGCGCCCTCGGGGGACGTCCGGGCACTCGTGGCCGAGGCGTGGCGCCAGACGCTCGCCGCGGACCCCGTCGACGAGGACACCAACTTCTTCGACGCCGGCGGGAACTCGGTCCTCCTGACGGTGCTCCAGAAGCGGCTCACCGACGGCCTCGACATCCGGGTGCCGATCAAGGAGATCTTCCGGCACCCGACCGTCGCCTCGCTGACCGACCACATCCTCCGTACGGAGACGCCCAAGTGAACCTCTACTGCATTCCCTACGCCGGGTGCTCGGCACGCGTCTACGACCCGTGGCAGCGGCACCTGCCGGACCGCGTCACCGTCGTGCCGCTGGAGCTCCCCGGCCGGGGCTCACGCTGCGTGGAGGAGCCGATCGACGAGCTGGCAGCCCTGCTCGCGGACCTGTACCAGCAGCTCGACCCGACCTCGCCGTACGTGCTGTTCGGCCACAGCTACGGTGCTGTGATCGCCTTCGAGCTGACCAAGCTGCTCCGCTCCAAGGGCGCTTCGGAGCCGTCGGCGCTGCTGGTCTCGGCCAGCCGCGCACCCCGGCTGCCGGCCGCCGACGCGGACAGCCACCGACTCTCCGACGCCGAACTCATCGAGCGACTGGCCGCGTTGGGCGGGACCCCGAAGGAACTGCTGGAGAACGAGGAGCTGATGGAGATCTACCTCCCCGTCATCCGCGCCGACTACCGGATCCTCGGCGAGTACGGCACCGGCACCCCGGGCACGGTCGGCTGCCCGGTGGTGGCGTTCTACGGGGACACGGACGACGAGGCGGACCTGCCCTCGGTCGAGGCGTGGGCGGAGTACACGGACGGTCCCTTCCGAGTGGAGGAAATCCGCGGCGACCACTTCTTCCTGCACTCCGCCGAGCGTGAGCTCGTGGCCGCCGTCGAGGCGGTCTGTACGAAGGGGGAGCCGTGCTGAGTCCGGCCGTCGCACCGGTGACCCCCGGCCCGTTGTCGGTCGCCCCGCCGCGCCGGGTCGACCAGAACCCGGAGAGTACCAAGTGACCGTGACACAGGCCCCACGCTGCCCCTACCGCGACGACGACCGCCCGGCGGCCGACCCCTGCGCGGACTACCTCCCACTGCGGGAGGAGGAGCCGGTCCGCTGGGACGAGGACCTGGAGGTGTGGATCGTCTCCGGGTTCCGCGAGACGACGGCCCTGCTGCGGCACCCCGCTCTGTCGGCCGCCTGGCCGCAGCGGGGCACCACCACCCTGCACCGGGAGGGAGAGGGCGGGGGGCGGGCCGCAGAGGTCGTGCGCAGGTGGTTCATGTTCAACGACGACCCCGAGCACGCGGCGGCCCGCCGGGTCGTCGCGCCGCTCTTCGCGGCCGACCGGCTCGCCGCGATGCGTCCCGCCGTCGAAGAGCTCGTCGACGAGCTCCTGGCGGGGCGGACGGACGGGCTGGAGGTGATGGCGGAACTCGCCGTCCCGCTCTCCAGCCGGGTCATCTGCCGGATCCTGGGCCTGCCCGGGGAGGTCGCGCCCCGGCTGCACGACTGGGCGCCCGACATCGCGGCGCTGCTGATGGCGGACTACCTGCCGGAGGTCAGGACCAGGGCTCATCGCGCCTTGCGGGAAATCGCGGACGCGGTGGACGAGGCCCTGCGCTCGGAGGTCCGCGAGGGCACCGGGCTCTGGCTGCTGCGCAACGCCCACCAGGGGGGCGTCATCGAGGCCGCCGACGTCTGGGCCACGGCGAGCCTGCTGATCTACGCCGGGTTCGAGACCACCTCGACCTTCATCGGCAAGGCCGTTCGGGCCGCGCTGCACGCCGATGCCTGGGCCGACCTGCGGAGCGGTGAACCGGGCTCGGTGGTCGACGAGCTGCTCCGATTCGACACCTCGGTCCAGCAGGTGGCCCGGGTGGCCACCGCGCCGGTGGAGGCGGCCGGTCACCTGATCGCGGAGGGGGATCTCGTCCTGCTGATGCTCGGCGTGGCCAACCGCGACCCGGCCGTCTTCGACGACCCGGACCTTCTGGACTACGACCGCGAGATCAGGCGGCATCTCAGCTTCGGCTTCGGCGCGCACTACTGCCTGGGGGCGGGGCTGGCGCGGATGGAGTCCGAGATCGTACTGGAGCGCCTCGCCGGCAGGTGGGCGGATCTCGCCCTCGACGGGCCGCCGGTGACGAGGCAGCACTTCGGCGTCACCCTCCTGGAGCGCCTGGCCGTGCGCGGCACGGCCTCCTGACGGCCGACCGCACATCCCCGAAAGGAGAGTTGGGATGACACGAGTGACGAGCGGCTCCCCGGAGTCGGCGGACAGCCCCATCGGCGGGGAGCGGGTGTCGCGGCACCACCTCCGCCGGTTCCGCACCCACCAGGATCACCGGGGCGACAGGGACGTGGTGGAGCGCGCCGCCCGGGCGGACCGGGAACTGCTCGCCGGGGACAGGAGTGGTCTTTGATGCAGGGCATCGTGAACGAACGGACGGTGGTCCGGATGCTCGGCGCGATCGTCGACGCGCATCCGGACGTGGTCGCGGTCGAGTGCGGCGGGCAGAAGCTGACCTACCGTCAGTTCTGGGACGCGGCGGCCGCGGTGGCCGGACGCATACGGCAGGCCGAGGGCCACCGGAGCGGCTGCCTCGTCGGCCTGATCTTCGAGCGCGGCATCGAGGGCATCGTGGCGCAGCTCGGAAGCTGGCTCGCGGGTGCCGCGTACCTGCCGCTCGACCCGGCACTGCCGGACGGCCGGGTGGAGGCGATCCTGCACGACGCCCGGCCGGTGGCCGTGCTCGCGCAGGAGGGGCTCGCCGGACGGGTGCCCGCGGGTGTTCCGGTACTCGACGGCACCGGGGCGGCCCCGGCGCCGGTGTCGCCGGCCCCGCCGGCCCCGCCGGCCCCGCTGGCCTACGTCATCTACACCTCCGGTTCGACCGGTACGCCCAAGGGCGTCGAGGTCGGCCACGCGGGCCTGGCGAACCTGGTGTCCTGGCACCGGGAGACCTACGGCACCCGGCCCGGGGTGCGGGTCGCAGCCTTCGCCGGGCTGGGGTTCGACGCCGCGGTCTGGGAGGTCTGGGCGGCTCTCGCGAGCGGGGCGACGCTGGTGCTGCCGACCGAGCGGCTGATCGTCGACAGCGCGGTGATCGCCGGGTTCATCGAGCGGAGCGCCATCACGCACTGCTTCCTGAGCACCCCGCTCGCCGAGCAACTGCTCGCCCTCCCGGCCCCGCCCGTCGGCCTGGCCGTCCTGCTGACCGGCGGGGACCGTCTTCGGGTCAGCCCGCCGGCCGGCTTCCCCGCCGCGGTCTTCAACCACTACGGGCCGACCGAGGCCACCGTGGTGACCACCGCCAGCGCGGACCTGCGCCGCTGCCCCACCGAGGGCGCGCCGGTGATCGGACGCCCCATCACCGGCGCGAAGGTCCGGCTGGTGGACGCCGACGGGGTCGAGGTCGCCGAGCCCGGCGTGCCCGGGGAACTGCTGATCGGAGGCGACGTCCTGGCCTTCGGCTACCGGGGCGACCCGGAGCTCACCGGCCGCAAGTTCGTCGCCGACCGGGACGAGAACCGCTGGTACTCCTCCGGCGACCTCTGCCGCTGGACGGCCGACGGCGAGCTGGAGTTCGTCGAGCGGCGGGACGCCCAGGTCAGCATCCGCGGTCACCGGGTGGAGCCGGCCGAGGTCGAGCAGGAGATCCTGGCCGTCCCCGGAGTGGACCAGACGGCCGTCGTCCACGTGCCGGACCAGGACGGCGGATCGCTGCGCGCCTACTTCTGCGGCGAGGCCGAGCCGGACGACATCCGCGCCGCGCTGACCGGTCGGCTGCCCGCGTACATGCTCCCCGCCGGGCTGCACCGGCTCGTCGCGATGCCGCTGACACCCAACGGCAAGATCGACCGGAAGGCCCTGCCGGACACTCCGGTCGCAGCCGCGGCCGAGCCCTCCCCCCTCGGCGCCACCGAGGCGCGGATCGCCGAGATCTGGTCGGATCTGACCGGGAACGTCCCCCGCTCCGGGGACAGCTTCTTCGAGATCGGTGGGCACTCGCTGATCGCCGCCCGGGCGGTGTCCCGGACGCGCGAGCAGTTCGGCATCAAGATCGGGCTGCAGGCCATCTTCAATCATCCGGTCCTCGCGGACTTCTCCGCCGAGGTCGACGAAGCCGTCAGGAGTGCAGAGTGATGCAGGACCAACGGCCCCTCGTGATACTGGAGTTCGGGAACGAGGTGCCCCGCAGGACCTTCGGCGCCATCCTGCCCGACGGCTGGCAGGAACGGACCCTCAGGATCGACCCGTTGCACTACCCCGGCCTCGCCGACGGAGTCGTCGGGACGGCCGAGCAGGCCGCCCACTGGGCCGGGCGGATCACCGCCGCCGGGCCGCTCCCGGTCGCGGTGCTGGCCTACTGTTCGGCCGTCGGCCTGGCCTCGGCACTGGTGGAGGCGCTGCCCGGGCCGGACGTCCCGCTCATCGTGCTCGACCCGGCACCGGCCGATCCCAGGACTCCTCAGGAACTGCTGGACGACCTCGCCCTGGCCATGGACGAGTCCGCCGAGGTGCCCACGATCACCGGCCTGCCGTCCGGTGACGCGCTCGCCCTGGCCGGCTCCTTCCTGCTCTCGGTGATCGTCGGCTGCTCGCCCGGGCTCGACGAGGAGATCCTGGTCGAACTGACCGAGGGGCAGCGGGCCTGGCTCAGCTTCACCCTGACCGCGGCGGTGCCCCCGCAGGCCCCGCCGGCTCCCACCCACGTCCTGCTGAGCGAGGCGCTCGACTGGCCGGGCCCCGGGGCGGTGCACCGGGTCGATGTGACGGCGGAGGAACTGTTCCACGCGCCCGCCGTGAAGGTCCTGCTCACCGACCTGCTGGCCACCGGGGAGAAGGAGGAGCCGTGCAGCCCGCCCTCGTAGAGCGGGACGCCGTCGACGTACCCACCCCGGAAGCGGTGGAAGCCGTGATGGCCGAACTCGACGGGGCCGCCTCGTGATCACCCTCCTGCCGCCCGGCGCGGAGGTCGAGGAGGCGTACGGTGATCTGCCCGACGTCCCGCTGCAGCCGGGGGAGGCCGAGGCGGTCGCCCGCTCACCGCTCGCCAGGCGCCGCGAGTTCGCCACCGTCAGGCACTGCGCCCGAACCGCCCTCGGCCGGCTCGGCATCCCCCCGGCCCCGATCCTCCGGGGCACGGCGGGGGCACCGCAGTGGCCGCGCGGCGCGGTCGGCAGCATGACCCACTGCTCGGGCTACCGGGCGGCCGCGGTCGCCCGGGCCGGGGCATTCCGCTCCCTCGGCATCGACGCGGAGGTCCACCAGCCGCTGCCCGACGGCGGCCTGCGCCTGATCACGTCGCAAGCCGAACGGCGCCACCTCGCGGAGCTCCTCCACCGGGACGCGGAGGTGCACTGGGACACGCTGCTCTTCGCCGTCAAGGAGAGCGTCTACAAGGCGTGGTACCCCCTGGGCGGCACCGTGCTCGACTTCGCCGACGCCGAAGTCGCCCTCGACCCGGACAACAGGACCTTCACCGCCCGGCTGCCGGCTTCGCAGGCGACGGCCGACGGGGCCGGCCCGGTCTTCTTCGAGGGGCGCTGGCGGGTGGCGGACGGGCTGGTCCAGGCCGCGAGCGCCGTTCCGGGCCGGCCGCGCACGTCCTGAACCGGTCGCGTCGGTCCGGGTATTCCGTAAACCATTGATGTGAGGATTGGCTGGCCAAGTGGAAGACCCCGACGATTTCGAGGACGACAGGGCCTGGTTCGAACTGTGGAACGGCCAAAGGGGGCTGTGGCTCCAGCATCAGCTGGACGAGGGCCGGGCGGAATCCAACCTTCCGTACTGGCAGCACCTGTACGAGGCGGTGGACATCGTCGCCGTGCGCCGTGCCGCAGCCTTCCTGATGGACCGGCACCAAGCGCTGCGGCTGTCCTTCCGGGACACTCCAGAAGGTCCGCGCCAGCGTGTCCTGCCCGCATTCGACCTGGACGTGCCGCTCGTCGACCTGACCGGCGCCGCCGATCCGACGGCCGAACTGAATCGGCGCGTCCGGGCCGAGAACGCGACCCCCTTCGACGAACTCGCCACCCCGCCGGTACGGCTCAAGGTGTTCAAGCTGGCCGCCGACCACCACTGCCTCTACGTGAACGTGCACCACATCATCACGGACGGCACCAGCATGGGCATCCTCATACGCGAACTGCTGCTCTGCTACCGAGCCTTCGCCGCGGACGGAGAGCCGCAGCTGCCCCCGCTCCCGACGACCTACGACGCCTTCGTGCGGGGCCGGCGGGAGTGGCTGGCGAGCGACCAGAGCAAGGCCATGGAGGCGTACTGGCTCGACCAGCTGGCCGCCCCGCTGCCGCGGCTGCGCATCGGGGACCACGACGCGCCCGCCGATGAGGTGGTGAACGAGACGCTGGAGTTCGACGTCGAGGCCGACACGGCCGCAGGGGTGGCGGCACTGGTCAAGAAGCTGCGCGTCACGCCGCACATCCTGCTGCTCAGCGCCTACGCGGTCGCGTTGCGGGACATCAGCGCCGACGACGACATCGTGGTCTGCGTCCCGTTCTCCGGCCGGGACACCAAGGAGTTGAACGGCATGTTCGGCAGTTTCGTCAACCCGCTCTCCGTCCGGGTGCGGATGTCGGGTGCGGACCCCTTCGAGGAGGTCGTGCGCCGGACCAGGGCCGTGAGCATCGGCGCCTACGCGCACAGCCGCTATCCGTTCACCCTGCTGCTCGAGAAGCTCGATGCGGAATCCCGACCCGGCCGGAACCCGGTCTTCTCCACCTCCTTCCAGTTCGCGGACTTCCTGCCCCCGGCCCGGCAGACCTCGCAGCTCGACCTCTGCCTGTTCGGCAAGCCGGACGGCGACCGGCTCGGTCTGCGGCTCAACTACAACTCCCGACGGCTGGCGAAGTCCGAGGCCGAGGAGGTCCGGTCGGCCTTCCTGGCCGTCCTGCGGACGGTCGTCGAGGACGTGACGGTCTCGCTGGCCGCCCTGGCGGAGCCGCTGGCGCGGGCCCGGCGGGCGGCACGGACCGTACCCGCCGGCCGCCGTCGGCTGGGGGCCCTGCGAGCCTCCCGGCCCGGGACGCCGAACGCCTGAGCCGGTATCGCGCCATCTCACCGAAAGGAAGGGCCCATGGACGGACAGCGTGACGACGACGGCTACGTCGTGGTGACCAACTCCGAGGAGCAGTACTCCATCTGGCCGCAGGGCCGCGAGCTGCCCGCCGGCTGGCGGGAGACGGGCGAGCGGGGCTCGAAGGAGGCCTGCCTCGCGCACATCGACGAGGTGTGGACGGACATGCGTCCGCTGACCCTGCGCCGGGAGATGGCGGGCGGGACCGGCCGATGAGGGTGACGGTCAGGCCGCTCGCCGAGCGGCCGCAGGCGGCCACGCGGCTGTTCTGCTTCCCCTACGCCGGCGGCGGTGCCTCGGTGTTCCGCGACTGGGCCGCCGCCCTGCCCGCCGACATCGAGCCGTGGTCGGTACAACTTCCGGGCAGAGAAGACCAGTTGGGCACCCCGCTGTTCGACCGGATGGGCGCGGTGCTCAACGTCCTGGTGCCCTCGGTCATCCAGCACCTGGACCGTCCGTTCGCATTCTTCGGGCACAGCATGGGCGCCCTGGTGGCCTGGAACCTCACCCGCACCCTGCAGCGGATGGAGATCGGCTCACCCACCCGGCTGTTCGTCTCGGGGTGCGTACCGCCCCAAGCCCGGGAGGAGACCGCGCACCACGCCGGTCCGGAGAAGGAGCTGATCGGGAAACTGCGCTCCTGGTCCGCGACACCGGAAGCGGTTCTGGCGGACCCGGAACTGATGCGCCTGATGCTCCCGGTGATCCGGGCCGACCTCGCGGTGGTCGAGACCTACCGGTTCACCGACGGGCCGCTGCTGACCTGCCCGGTCACGGCGTTCGGCGGGACCGAGGACGATCCCGCGGGCACTGCGGCGATGCCGCGCTGGGGCGAACTCACAGCCGGCGGCTTCGACCTGCGGATGTTCCCCGGCGGCCACTTCTTCCTGCACTCCGCCCGTCCGGCCGTGCTCGCCGAGATCGCCGGGCGGCTCGCCGCCGTGCCCCGGCAGCACGGTCACTGACCCGAAGCCCTTCGAAACAACCAACCTCTCGATCGACGGATTTAGGTGGAACGACATGTCGCAGCGGTCCGTGATGGACGTCGTCTCGGATGTGTGGACGGCAGTCCTGCACACCGAGATATCCGGTCCCGACGCCAACTTCTTCGCGCTGGGCGGAAATTCACTGCAAGGCGCCAGAGCGATCAGCCGGCTGCGCGAGGAGCTGGGCATCCGGATTCCGCTCAGCGTGCTCTTCGACGCACAGACCCTCGTCGAGCTGACCGCGGCCATCGAGGCGATGCGGGAGACGGAGCCCGGGGCGGAACAGACCATCGAGCCCTTCGACGGGCGCTCGGGCGAGGTCTTCCACGCGCCCACCTCGTTCACCCAGCAGCGGCTGTGGGTCGACGAGCACATCCAGGGTCCGAGCTCCCGCTACAACATCCCGATGGCGCACGAGCTCGTGGGCCCGCTCGACATCACGGCCCTGGGGCAGGCCGTCCAGACGCTGGTCGACCGGCACGAGGTCTTCCGCACCACCATCGAGGCGGTCGACGGCATCCCCGAGCAGGTGATCCGGGCCAAGGCCGAATTGCCGCTGACCGTGGTCGACCTCCGGGACGAGCCGGAGGAGAAGCAGGAGCAGGTTCTGGCCGCTCTGCTCCTCGACTCCGCCCAGCGGCCGTTCGACGTGGAGCGGGGGCCGCTGCTCCGGGTCGAGCTGTACCGGCTGGACGAGGACTGGCACGTCCTGCTCATCAACCTGCACCACATCATCACCGACGTGTACTCCTTCGAACTCGCCGTGGCCGAGCTGCTGGAGCTCTACGCCGCCGCCGCCGACGGCGGGATCCCGGCGGCCGCGAAGCCGCCGGTGCAGTACGCCGACTACGCCGCCTGGCAGCGGCGCACGGTCACCGGGACCACGCTCGAACGCCAACTGGACTACTGGAAGGACCGACTGCGCGGCCCGCTCCCCGTGCTGGACCTTCCGACCGACCTGCCGCCCCGGGAGACCGGCACGAGCCAGGGGGCGTCGGTGGACATCGAGCTGCCCCGAGCGGTGTCGCGCAGGATCCGCGAGCTGTCCAGGGAGCACAACGCCACCCCGTTCATGACCATGTTCACGCTGCTCAACGTGCTGCTCAGCCGGTACAGCGGCCAGACGGACATCGTGGTCGGCATCCCCAGCGCCAACCGTGATCTGCCGGAGCTCGATTCCATGCTCGGGTGCTTCCTCAACACCCTCGCCGTGCGCAGCGACCTGTCCGGCGACCCGACGCTGGCCGAGCTGCTCGGCCGGGTCCGGGGCAGGATCCTGGAGGCCTTCGCCCACCAGGACGTCCCCTACGAGCGGGTGGTCAACGCGGTCTCGACCGACCGTTCCTCCCGGCAGGGGCCGTTCCGGGTCATGCTGGCGTACCAGCACGCGGTCCCGGCGCCGGAGCTGGCCGGGATCACCGTCGACGACGTCGAGTTGGGCCTGAACCTGAAGGCGGTCAAGTTCGACCTGGTGTTCCGGGTCGTCGAGACCGAATTCACCTACCGCCTCGCGGTCGACTACAACACCGACCTGTTCGTCGAGGACAAGGCCTGGCGCATCCTCGACCACCTGGCCGTGCTCGCGGCCGACGCGGTGGCCGCTCCCGCCAAGCGCCTCTCCGGGCTCACCATCCTTCCCGAGGAGGAGCGCCGTCAGCTCGAGAAGTGGTCCACCGCCGACTGCGGTCCCTACCCCACGGACCTCTTCCTGCACCGGCTGTTCGAGGCCCAGGCGCTCAGCACCCCGGACGCGGACGCGGTGGAGAGCGGCGACGAGCGGGTCAGCTACCACGAACTCGACCGCAGGGCATCCCGGTTGGCCGACGAGTTGACGGCGCGCGGCATCGGCACCGACGACCTGGTCGGCCTGTGCGCGGACCCGTCGGTGGACCTCATCGTCGGCATCCTCGGCATCCTGAAGTCCGGTGCCGCCTACGTGCCGATCGATCCGCTCGCCCCCGTCGACCGGATGTCGTACGTCGTCGCGGACAGCGGGATGACGATCCTCGTCACCACCCCGGAACTGCGCGACCAGCTGCCGATGGCCGTCCTGGAGAGCGTGGACGTGGTGAGCACCGCCCAGGACGGCGCGCAGGACCAGGCGCGGGACGGCGCCCCGGGTTCCGCGCTGCACCCCTCGCAGCTGGTGTACCTGATGTACACGTCCGGGACCACCGGCCGGCCCAAGGGCGTCGGCCTGCCGCACACCGCGATCACCCCGTGGATCCAGTGGGCCCAGGACATCCGTCCGATCGGGCCCGGCACCCGGGTGGTGCACAACCTCTCCTACCACTTCGACTGGTCCGTCGAGCAGATGTTCCACGCACTGACCGCAGGCGCCTGCCTGGTCATGCTGCCCCGTGAGGTCAAGGCCGACGGCCGGGCCACCGCCCGTTTCATCAACGAGCAGTCGATCCACATGCTGTACCTGACGCCGACCCAGATGCGCGGCATCACCGACGCCGGCCTCGACATGCCGACGCTGCGGCACGTGTCCATGGGCGGAGAGAACCTGGACGCCGACCTGGTGGCGCGGACCCGTGCGGTCGTCCCCGCCGGGTGCGAGATCTGGAACGAGTACGGGCCGACGGAGACCGCGGGCGCCGCCCTGGTCGGCCGGATGGGCGACGAGCCGCTGGAACGCAGCTCCATGCCGCTGGGGGAGTTGATCGCCAACGCCTCCTGCGCGGTGGTCGACCGCTGGGGGAACCTGCAGCCCATCGGCGTGCCCGGCGAGCTCTGGATCGGTGGTGACGGCGTCGCCCGCGGCTACCGCAACCAGCCCGCCCTGACCGCCGACCGGTTCGCCCCGGACCCGGCCCGGCCCGACCGACGCCTCTACCGCACGGGTGACCTGGTGCGCCGCCTGCCCAATGGGGAGATGGAGTTCCTGGGCCGGGTCGACAATCAGGTCAAGATCCGCGGCGTGCGGGTCGAGCTGGAGGAGATCGAATCGGTGCTGCGCGGTCACCCGGAGGTGGCGAACGCCGTGATGGTCCTGGAGCCCGACCAGCGGCTGGTCGCCCACGTGGTCAGGACACCGGGCAGCGGGCTCGACGAGGCCGCGCTCCGTGCCCACCTCGCCCCGAAACTGCCCATCGTCATGCAGCCCGCCGTGTTCATGTGGCTCGACGCCATGCCGCTCTCCCCGACCGGCAAGGTGGACCGCCAGCGGCTGCCCCGACCCGAGCCGATCCCCGTGCTTGCGACGGCCGTGACGCCGCCGAGCACGGAGACGGAGCGCACCGTCGCAGCGGCCTGGGCGGAGGTGCTCGGGTTCGCCGAGGTGGACGTGCGGGCCAACTTCTTCGAGGCCGGCGGGGACTCGTTCTCCCTGCTGGCGGTCGTCAGCCGACTGCGGGCCGAGCTCGAGCTGGACATCCCGGTGCGCGCCCTGGTCGACGCGCCGACCGTCGAGACGCTGGCCGCGCACATCGAGGCACTGCGCCGGGCGGCCTTCCATCCGTCCGCGGCGCCCCTTCCGTAGCCGACCTCAGGAGAGGACGATCCGCGTGAGTGGACCCCCCGAGAACAGGACCGCCCTGGCGAGCCGTGGCGGTCGCGGAACGGCGAGAGCCGAGTCCCCGGCAAGCCGTACGCCCCTGCGGGTCCGCCGCGGGGCGACGAATCCTTCTCCGCCTCGTCGGTGCCTGTCCCGGTCCGGCGGTCAGTTCGACAACGATGGGAAGTGACGTCATGAGCGACACCGCGGCTCACGACATGGCGGCAGAGACCCTGCCCGATCTGTTCGCGGCCCAGGCGGCCCGTACCCCTGACGCCGTCGCGCTCGTCGGCGGCGATGCATCTCTCACGTACGCCGAGCTGGACGCCAGGGCCGGCCGACTGGCGCGGTTGCTCATGGCCAAGGGGGCGGGGCCCGAAACCGTCGTGGCGGTCGCGGTGCCGCGATCCGTGGAACTGGTGGTCGCCCTCCACGCGGTGCACAGGGCCGGGGCCGCCTACCTTCCGGTCGATCCGCAGCTGCCCGCCGAGCGGGTACGGGAGATGACCGAGGACGCACGCCCCGTGCTGATGCTCGACAGCGAGGACGTCCGGCGGATGTCGGAGGAGGGCGCGCCCGAGGCGGACGGGACCGGTTGGCCCTCGCCGCACCCGTCGAGCACCGCCTACGTCATCTTCACCTCGGGATCCACCGGCCGGCCCAAGGGGGTGGCCGTGTCCCACGAGGCCATCGTCAACCGCCTGCGCTGGATGCAGGCGGAGTATCCGCTGGGCCACGACGACCGCGTCCTGCAGAAGACCCCCGCCGGATTCGACGTCTCCGTGTGGGAGTTCTTCTGGCCGCTGTGCGTCGGTGCGCGCCTCGTCCTGGCCGGGCCGGACGAGCACCGGGATCCCGCCCGGATCGCCGAGCTGATCCGGGCGGAGCGGATCACGACCGTGCATTTCGTCCCGTCCATGCTGCGTCACTTCCTCGAAGGGCCGACGACGGCCCGATGCGATTCGCTGCGCCGGGTGTTCGCGAGCGGCGAGGCGCTCTCGGCCGATCTGCGGTCACGGTTCTTCCGCCTCCTGGACGCCGAACTGCACAACCTCTACGGGCCCACCGAGGCCGCGGTGGATGTGTCCCACTGGCGCTGCGGCCCCGGCGACCCACCCGGCCCGGTGCCGATCGGCGCCCCGGTGCGCAACACCCGGCTGTACGTTCTGGACGAGCAGCTGAACCAGGCCGCGCCCGGTGCGGCCGGCGAGCTCTACATCTCGGGCGTCCAGCTGGCCCGGGGGTACGTCAACCGGCCGGGGCTGACAGCAGAGCGCTTCGTCCCCGATCCCTACGGCCCCGAAGGCAGCCGGATGTACCGGACCGGGGATCTCGCCCGGCGGGACCCCGACGGGGTCCTGCACTACCTGGGCCGCAACGACCACCAGGTCAAGGTGGGAGGCGTGCGCATCGAACTCGGCGAGATCGAAGCGACGTTGGCCCGGCACGCCGCGGTCGCCGACGCGGTGGTGGCCGCGAGGCCCGACGAGGCCGGCGAGGCGCGGCTGACCGCCTACCTCGTACCCGACCCCGACGAGGCCGCCGCGCTGCGGAACCTGTGCCGCCTCGAAGAAGCCGGGCTCCTCGACCGGAAGGACCTGCAGACCCTGCCGAACGGCATGGCCGTCGTCGCGTCCAACCGGTCGGAGGCGGACTTCCTGTACCGCGAGATCTTCGAAGAGGGCGAGTACCTGCGGCACGGGATCACGCTGCCCGACACCGGGGCCTGCGTCTTCGACGTGGGCGCGCACATCGGGTTCTTCTCGCTCGCGGTGGCCCGCTCCCGTCCCGGCAGCGTGGTCCATGCGTTCGAGCCGATTCCGCAGCTGTTCCGCATGCTCGAACTCAACACCCGGCTGCACGGAGTCGACGCCAGGCTGTTCCCGTGCGGCCTCGCCGAAGAGGCGGGTACGGCGTCGTTCACCTACTATCCGCAACTTTCGATAATGTCGGGGCGATTCGGGGACATCGGCGAGGAGCGCGGTGTCCTGGAGGCCTTCGTCCGCAACGAGCAGCCGATGCAGGAAGCCCTTCCGCACAGCGGTGCGGCGGATCTCGACAGTCTGCTCACGGAGCGGCTGCAGCACACCGACGTGACCTGCGAACTGCGCACGCTGTCGGACGTCATCGACGAGACCGGTGTGGAACGGATCGACCTGCTCAAGATCGATGCGGAGAAGAGCGAACGCGCGGTGCTTCTGGGGCTCCGTGAGGAGCACTGGAACCTGGTCCGCCAGCTGGTGATCGAGGCGCACAACGCCCCGGGCCGGATCGACTGGATCCGGGGCCAACTGGAGGAGCGGGGGTACCGGGTCACCGTCGACGGGCTGGCGATGCTCTCGGAGACCGGTCTGGTCACCCTCTACGCGGTCCGCGGCGGGCAGCCGGCCTCCGGTGGCGGGGAGAGTGCCGCACCGGCGTACCGCGGGTCGGATTGGTCGTCCCCGGACCTGTATGTCGAGGACGTGCGGCGAGAAGCGCAGCTCCGGCTCCCGCCGCACATGGTTCCGGACCACTTCGTGATCGTCGACGCGCTTCCCCTGACGGCCAACGGCAAGCTCGACCGGGCGGCACTGCCTGCGCCCCGGCGCCGGCCGACCGGGAGAGCGGCCGCTCCGCGCGACACGACCGAGGTGCTGCTCCGCTCCCTGTTCGCCGACGTGCTCGCCGCACCCGACATGGGGATCCACGACGACTTCTTCCGCCTGGGCGGCAACTCGTTCGATGCGATCCGCCTGGTGGCCCGGATCCGTGAGGCGCTGGGTATCGGAGTGACCGTCCCGAGCCTGTTCAAGGCCCCGACAGTGGCCGCCTTCGCCGAACTGCTGGCCGATGGATCCGACGGAGCCCCGCTCTCGCCCGACGCATGACCCTTCCGCGCGTCGATCGTTGAACCGCCCCTCCCGTCCGGGCACCCGGATGGGAGCGGCAGCCAGCACGGCGGACCCCTGAAAGCTGTCAGGGACGGTGGACCCCGGCTCCCGCACCGGCGTACGGCAGCCACGTCGACGTGGTGGTCATGCGGGAGCTTCCGAGGAGAAGGAGTGCGGCGTGGCCGACGGGGCGATTTCGGAGAGTCGGCTGTCGAAGGCGCGCAGCAGATCAGGGAGCCGCTGCGGCCAGGAACCGGTCAGCGGAGCCTGGACGACGCATTTCAGGGTCCCGTCGGGCAGTTCGCACACCTGGAGCTGAACCTCGGCGACCGCGCCGACCGGCGGCACCGGAACGGCGTGCATCCTTACCGGACCGGCCGAATGCTCGACGCGCTGCCAGTTCTCGAAGGCGAACAGCACCTGGTAGACGGGCATCCGACCACCGGGGACCGTCTGCACGGCCCGGACGATCTCGTAGCGGGGCAGCGCGGAGCCCAGGACACTCTCCCGCACGGCGGCCCAGACCCGCTCGACCACCCCGGGTGCGGACAGCTCGGGCATCCGCACCGGCAGGATGTCGATCAGGCAGCCGAGTTCGTCCTCCTGCCCGGCCGAGCGGGTGGCCACCGGTGTGCCGACGCAGAAGTCGGAGCCGCCGGTGATCTCGGCCAGAGCCCGGCCGTACGCGGCCAGCAGCACCGCGAACGGTGAGCAGGCGCTGCGCCTGGCCCGGTCGCGCACCGCCTGCCAGGTGCTGGGCGGGTAGGTGGTTCGGAGCTCGGCCGACCCACCTGCGGCGAGCTCGTGCTGGTTCGGCGCCGGGCTGCCGTCCGGGGTGGGCAGGTCGGCCGCTCCGGTCAGCACGGTGCGCCAGTGCGTGGTGAGTTCGGCGTGTTGCGCCGGCGTGAGTTCTGCGGCCTCCACTCGTTCCAGCACGGGCAGATCGGTCGAGACGCCGTCGACGGCCCGTGCGTAGGCGCGCGCCAGATCGGCGGCGAACACCTCCTGGGAGAGGCCGTCGAAAGCGATGTGATGGACCGCCAGGAAGACGGTGGCGCCCCGTGCGTCCGGGGCGACCGCGGCCCTGTAGACGCGGCCCGCGGCGAGATCGAAGGTGTCGGCGTTCAGCAGGGTGGCAGCGGCCTCCTCGAAGCCGGTGCCGGACCCGAGGCGCAGCAGCGGCTCCGCGACCGGCTCCGCGAGGACCTTGCGGACCACCTGCTCGTGCTCGAAGACGAAGGCGGTGCGCAGCGCCTCCTGGCGGCGCGCCACGGCCGACAGCGCCGCGTCGAGGGCGGGCAGATCGAGGGGGCCGTCGACGCGGACCTGGGCGAGGATCCAGCCGGCGGGGCTCGCCGGGTCGATCTGCTCACCGAGCCAGAACTGCATTTCCAGAGCGGAGGCCGGCTGGACCCGCACCGTCGTGTGGTCAGTCACAGGAAAGCTCCTTGTCCGCGCCTGCGGGGTTGTTGGTGCCGATCGGAACGTCCGTGTCGCGCAGCTCGCGTTTCAAGCACGTCCGCACCGTCGCAGCGCGGCGCTCATGCGGTCCAGGGTCTCTTCCAGGACCTGCGGGGACGTGCCGAAGTTGAGCCGTACGAATCCGTCGCCGCCGGCTCCGAAGGCCGGACCGGAGAAGAGCAGCACCTTGGCCTCGTCGCGGAAGAAGGGCATGGGGTCCGGACCGATCCCCAGCTGCCGGCAGTCGAGCCAGGCAAGGAAGGTGGCCTCCGGAGTCCGACACCGGATCCGCTCCGGGAGCCGCTCGGCCAGCAGCCGACGGTTCCGGTCCAAGATGGCCAGCACGTCGTCCAGCCAGGCATCGCCCGAGGTCCAGGCGGCCTTCAGTGCCTCGACCGCGAGCACTCCCACTTGGCCGAAAAGCAGCCCGCGCCGGGCGTCGACGGCATCCCGTACGGCCCGCGGTCCTATGTGCGCCAGCGCGCAGCGGATCCCGGCGAGGTTGAACGCCTTGCTCCCCGAGGTGAGGGTGACGGTGCGGGCGGCGATTTCCGGGCTGAGCGAGGCGAAGGGGATGTGCCGGTGCGGGGCATGGGTCAGATCCGCGTGCACCTCGTCGGAGATCACCAACAGGTCGAACCTGAGCACGAGTTCCGCGAGCGACTCCAGCTCGTCACGGCGGAACACCCGGCCGGTGGGGTTGTGGGGGTTGACGAGGAAGAGCACACGGCAGCGCCCCGAGCCCTCGTCCGCCGCGGTCCGCTCCATGAGCGCGGGATCGAAATCCCACCCGCCCTCGCCCTCCTGGAGCGGAACGGTCAGCGCCCTGCGGCCGATCCTCTCGATGACATCGACGAACGGCGGGCAGGCGGGGGTGTGCAGAAGTACCGCATCGCCGGGGTCGGTGGCGACCTGGAGCGTCGCGAGCATCGCCTGGTTGATGTCCGTGAACAGCCGGACGTGCGTGGGATCGGGCCTGTGGCCGTACCGGTGCCGCGTCCGCTCGGCGAACACCTCGCCGAGCGGGCCGCCGCGGCTCTCGTCGAACCACGGGGGGTAGCCGAGATCGCCGTCGGCGCGGCGCAGCAGGGCCTGGCGTATCGCGGGTGCGGTCGGAAAGTCCATGTCCGCGACCCAGGAGGCCAGCATGCCGTCGCCCGCGGTGGCCCACTTCTCCCCGTCCCGCTGTGACAGGCGGCTCAGTTCGAGGGAGTCGAGAGCAGTTGACGAAGTGTCGGCCTTCATAGTCCTGTTCCGTGTTGGTTCGATGGCACAGCGTTGTGCGGACCAATGCCGGTGCGGTGCCGCACGACGGAGAGGAGGCCGGTACGGAAAGCCCGCGACAGGAAACCGATCGCCCGGCAGACCTCCTGCGGGCCCCCGGCCCTCCAGTCGCATCCCCATAACCCTGTTGGGCTACACGGGAGTTCCCCGAGCACGTCATGGTTGCCCTACGGGGGGGAGCACACAAGGTTATGCGCCAGCCTTCGACCGCGAACGTGTGACGTCGGCCACATTGCGGCGTTCGCGACCCGCCGATACTGTCGCCAGCAGCGCCTTCCTCGGCCCGGATCAGACGCTGAGGCTGGTCGCTCGCAAAGCTTGGAGCTTCCTGGCCCGGCAGTCGGTGCGCCCATGCGCCCATCCGATATTCACAGTCGAATTACATCTGCGATGTCGAGAATCTGTGACAGGAGACAGGATTGTCCTCCCATGCCGCCCAAATCCCTGCGGACCGGCCGCGTGGCGTCGACGCACCCCGTTGCACGGGGGTAGTACGCCGAGAAATTCCCGGTCTTTACGCCGGCGCCGTCAGGGATGTGGCGGTGTCCTGTGCGACCGCCCCGGAGAGTGTGCTGATCGCCGGCTTCGCCGCGCTGCTGTACCGGTATTCCGGCCAGAACCAGGTCGAGTTCCACGTGCACCGCGAAGGAGGTGAGGACTCGCTGCTCCGCTTCTCCGTCACCGGGGAGAGCACGCTCCGCGGACTGACCGGTGCGGCCGGTACCGGGGCGGCCCCCGGGAAGGAGCCCGCCCGCATCGGCGTTCGTTTCGGTGCGGATCGGGCCGGCGAGGGCGATCAGCCGTACGAGGTCGAGCTCGTGCTGCCCGCGGCCGGGGCGGCGTCCCGGTCGGCCGCTCTCCACTTCGACGGGCGACTCTTCGAAACGGCGACCGGCGACCAACTGCTTGCCCACTTCCAGAACCTGCTCGAGGACGGCGCGAACCGGCCGGACCGGGCGCTGGCGGATCTCGTGCTTCTCACCGGGCCCGAGGCGCACCGGATCCTCGTGGAATGGAACGACACCGCTGTCCGGCTGCCCCGCGAGGAAAGCTGTCTGCACGAGGCGTTCGAGGAGCGGGCCGCGCGGTCCCCCGAGGCCGTCGCCGTGATCCAAGGAGCGACCCGGCTGACGTTCCAGGAGATCAACGTCGCGGCCAACCGGCTGGCACACCATCTGAGGGACCTGGGCGTCGGCCCCGACGACCGCGTCGGCCTCTACCTCGAGCACTCGCCCGATCTGCTGATCGCGATGCTCGGGGTGCTCAAGGCCGGCGGGGCCTATGTGCCGCTCGACCCCGGCTATCCGCAGGCCAGGGTGTCCACCATGATCACCGGTGCTTCCTGCGTGGCTCTGATCAGCCACAGCAAGCTCGCTGCCGCTCTGACCGGGGAGGACTCCGTACGGCAGGAACTCCTGGTGCTACTGGACCGCGAGACCGCCGCCCTGTCCGCTCGGCCCGATCACGATCCGAAGGCCCAGGCCGGGTCGGACAACCTCTGCTACGTGATCCACACGTCCGGTTCCACCGGAAAGCCGAAGCCGATCGCGCTGCGCCACCGGGGCGTGACGAACAACATCGAGGATCTCAACTCCCGCTTCGCCGTGGGCATCGGCGACAGTGTCCTCGGCCTGTCATCCCCGAGTTTCGACATGTCGGTCTACGAATTCCTCGGGATGACGGCGGCAGGCGGCACTCTCGTCCTTCCCGCGCCCGACCGGGCCAAGGATCCGGCGCACTGGGCCGAACTGGCGGCGGAGCACGGCGTCACGGTGTGGAACACCGCACCGGCGCTGCTGGAACTGGTACTCGATCATGTCGAGCGCGGCGGGGGTGGCGGACCCTCACCGGTGAACGCACTGCGGCTGATCATGGTCGCCGGAGACTGGATCCCGCTGAAGCTGCCCGGACGCGCCCGCGGAGCCGCGCCCGATGCCAGGTTCATCTCCCTCGGTGGGGCCACCGAGGCCTCGATCTATTCGACGATATTCGAGGTCGAGGCCACCGAACCCACCTGGAGGAGCATTCCCTACGGGCGCCCGATGGCCAATCAGCGCACCTACATCCTGGACGAGTCGCTTCAACCCGTTCCGCCGGGTGTGACAGGCGAGTTGTACCTCGCCGGCGTCGGCCTCGCGCTCGGCTACCTGGACCGGCCCGCCCTCACCGCCGAGCGATTCATCGAGTGGACGTACGGCCCAGTGGCCGACGAGCGGCTGTATCGCACCGGCGACTTGGCGAGGTTCGGTGCCGACGGACTGATCGAACTGATCGGCCGGACCGACCTTCAGGTGAAGATCCGCGGGCTGCGGGTGGAGCTGACCGAGATCGAGTCCGTGCTCCGCGACCATCCTCAGGTCAAGGAAGCGGCGGTGACCGCGCAGACCGATGCCGCCGGCGTCCCGGTCCTGGTCGGATACGCCGTGCCGCGCGACGGCGAGGTCCTGGACCCGGAGGACGTCCGCAGGACCCTCGCGGCCAGCCTCCCGGCTCACATGGTTCCCGGCACTGTGCTCGTGCTGCCGGCCATGCCGTTGAGCCCCAACGGGAAGCTGGACCGCAAGTCGCTTCCCACGGCCCCCTCACCGCACGAGGAGCGCCGTGGCGCCACCGTGCCCGTGGGTGCCGAGCCCAACGGTCCGTGGGAGAAGCGGATCGCCGCGGCATGGCGGGACGTTCTGGGCATCGATGCGATCCGGCGTGACGACGACTTCTTCGCCCTGGGCGGCGACTCGATGAAGGCCATGCGCAGCATGGCGCAGGTGCCCGAGCTGACGTTGGTGGCCCTGCACCGCCATCCGACGCTGGAGAGCCTGGCCGCGTACCTTCAGGCCACGGCCGCTCTGCCCGGTGCGGGGAACTGACCGAGCAGGAACCGCAGCACACAGACGGTGGCCGGCCGGGCGGGCCGGATGCCCGGGCGTCCGTCGCGCGGGTACCGGCCCGCGAGGTCCTCGTCGCACCACAGCCCGTCCCGCCGGTCTCCCACCCACGTCGCCGTCGTACCGCCCGGGTTGCCCGCCCGCGCGATCTGCGCGGTCGGAGACGGGAATTGCTCATTCGCCGAGCTGCCGGGTGATTTCTTCGATGCGGGCCCGGAACTGCCTGGTTCGGTCGGCCGGTTCGCGTTCGCGGAAACCCCGGTCGAAACCCTTGGCCGGCGCGTGCACGTGAATGACCGAGGAGTGATGCGGACGTGAAATTGAAGACACGGCCCAGTAAGGTCGAGTAAGATCGCGGGTGAGTTCGAGGTCGTGCCGGGTGGGCCCTCGATTGAAGAGCTGATGGATCGCCACAAGAAATATGCGGCCAGGCTTTGAGAATGTCCCGATCTGTGACGGATTGGGATGTGTGTTTTTCGGGAAAGCAGAAGGACGGGAATGTCCATCGATGGCCCGCCGGAGTAATTGCGTCATCGATGTCCGTGTTCGGGGATAATATCCTGGAAGAACCAGAATCCGGAGGACCGATGGCCACGCACGCTATTCAGAAGACGCATTCGGGGCGCGGCGGAATTCAGATGCACCGCCAGGGGGAAGTGTCCGATCTGGACGCGTTTCGGGAACGGCGTCTGACGCGCAGGCGCCGGCTGTTGGATGACCTGGCGAGTGCGAGAACGGACACCCGCTATTTCCCTGTGCTGTCGGTACTGGCGCCCGTCATGACCCAATCCGAGGGTGAGATCACCTATCCGGGCGACCCGATGTGTCTCTACACAGCGCTGAGCGCCGCCGTGCACCGTGCCGTGGCGGACGCCGGCCCGCTGGAGGACGCCGTGCACTACAGCGACCTCGCGCCCGAGTGGACCCGGTTCCCGTCCAAGGAGTACCGGCTCTCCGCCAGTGACGACGGATACCGGGCCTACGGCACGTCACCCAACACCGACCAGACGGTGTTCGACCCCCGGGTCTGGGACGACGCGGCGCGCACGAGATGGCTGCGGCTGCTGCGCGAGGTCCAGCCCAGGGTCGTGCTCATCAGCGCCGTGTCACCCGCGCACCGCTACGCGCTCGAAATCGCGAGGTTGGTCAAGCGCGAGGTCCCGGACGCCTTCGTCATACTCGGAGGCCGTCATGTGGACGAGACCGTCACCTGCACCCCCGACGGCCAGTCCCTCGTGTGCGAACCCAGCAGCACGGTGACAGTCATTCAGGAGGGCAAGGCTCCCGGAGTGGTCGACGCCGTCGTCGGCGGCGAGGCCTACTTCGCCGTGGACCTGCTCATGCGGGCCATCGCCCTTGCCACCGATCTCGACCGGCGTTGGGTGGACCGTGACCAGGTCCTGCCGTGCCTGCAGGGGCTGCTCGCCGAAGAGGGGCCCGTGTCCGGCTCGTCGGTCGTCGTCCTGGCGGCGGGGGAGACCTTCGACGCCGTTCCGCTCCGTGGCCGAACGATCGACCTCGCGTCCTTACCCTCGCCGTACGAGGCATTCGCGATCCGGTCCCGATTCCCCATCTTCACCCGCCCCGGGACGGGGGAGGTGATGCGCACCGCGCACTTCATGGTATCCAACGCCTGTCCGTACCGATGTAATTTCTGCTCCGAGTCGTCGCAACTCGGCACTGGGCTCAAGCGGTTCAAGGACGATGCGATAGGCGCGGCGGCGGAGCGGGTCTGCGAATACGTCAGCTACGGCGCCGAGTCGCTCTTCTTCGACGACTCCGTCTTCTGGAGCGGCCGGTACCGGGACATCGAGAACTTCTGCGACGAGCTCAGCCGGATCCGCCGGGACGAGAGCGGTTCACTCGAACCGCGTTACCGCAGATTCGTTCGCGAGGAAGACGATGTCCAGCGGCTGCGCGACCTCCAGTGGGGTGCTCAGCTGACCGTCGACACCCTCGTTGCGCTGCATTCGGCTGAAGAGTCGTCAAAAATCCTGGGAAAGATGAAGGATGCCGGATGCAGCTACATCTACATCGGCATCGAGAGCATGTCGACACAAGTCATGAACAACATTCACAAGAATATCCGCCGGGACGAACGGAAACCCTGGAGGGAAAAGGTCAGGGAAGCTGCGGCCCTCGTCAAGGAGCAGGACCTGCAGCTGGGAACCTCCGTTCTTTTCGGCCTCGACGGTGAGACGCGGGACAGCATCGACGAGACCATCCACGAAGTGGGCCGCCTCATCGACGACAAGCTGATCGATCTGGCCAGCCCGAACATACTCACCTACCACCCCGCGACACCGGTCACGCGCCAGCACGGCATGCAGGACCAACTCGACTACCACTCCCCGCGCATCGACAACCGGAAGCCCTACATTTATTTCGAGGAAGCCTTCCCCGGTGTCGTCTCCGTCCTCCTCACCGAGGACGACATCTGGCACATTCACAGGGAGACCGAGAAACGCTGGGGCGGGGCCCGCAATGATGCTGCCGCAGTTCCTGTCCAGGAAGAGCAGTCCGACAGCCCCCGGCACGTCCACGCCGGACCATGACGACACCTGAAGGCGCCCAGAGCTCCGGCCACGGCTGCAAGGGCTGAGCCGCCGGACGGCCTACGGGACTTGCCCACCCGGAGCCCCGTGACGACTCGATCGCTACTGCAGGACAACGCCGGCGAGGTCGTCCGCGGGATCGACGCGAGTCGAGCCGGCGGAAGGGGACGCGACCAAGATCTGGGCCGGGGCGGATATCGGCAAAACGCACCCCCATGTCGTCGTGATCAACGAGGAGGGCGCGCGGCTGCTGTCCCGCCGGACCGAGAACGACGAGACTGAACTGCCGGCTCTGATCGGCGATGTGCTGTTATCGGGGGTGCGCTCTAACCATCTGAGCCACCGGCCTGTTGACCAAGATCATACGTACATACCGCAGCTGCTGCCTGTTCCGGCCGGGTGACCGGGGGAAGCGGTCTCTCCGTCCCGTCCCGTCCCGACGGCCCGGCTCGCGCCGCGCCCGCCGTCGCTCCGGGCCCGTGCGGTCTCTCCACCTTCGCCGGGCCTGCGCAGGGCCCGCCGCCGCCCCCCGGCTGCGGTGCAGCCCCGGTCGCCCCGTCCCGGCCGCATCCGTCGGTCGGGACGGCCCTGTCCCGCCCGCCCCGTCCGCCGTCGCCGGGCCGCCGTGCGCCGTCCGCCCGGGGTTGTTCCCGGGCCGTCCTCCGCGAACCCGCCTGTCCGGGCGGGGGTATCCGCGCCTCGGCGGCGCGGCTTCACTCATTCTCGTTACAACAATCCGCCCCGGTGTGTACCGGTGTGGCTAGACTGACGGCCAGCGTTACACCTTGCGTGTGGGTGCGGGTGGCCTGTGGTCCGGGCCGTGCCGCGCCCTGCCCGGGACTGGGGCGGCCTCCTGCCGTCCGCCGGTCGGCACCGCCGCCCGTCGGCGGTGGCGCCCGCCCGCTCCGGGCCCGTGCGCCTTCGGCCCCCGGGCCGTTGCCGGTCGTTCCTGTCTGTCTGCTGTGTGCCCTTCTGTGTCTGGAGTGCCTGGTGTCCTCTTCTCGTTCGGGTTCCTCCCGCGCCGCTGCCGGTGTGGCACGCGGTGCGGACGAGGTCCCGCCGGTGGCGGTCAAGGGCCCGGCCGGTGCGGACCCGCTCGTCCCGGCCGCAGGGGACGCCGGCGCTGCGCCGGGTCCGGCCCGCTCCGGCAGCGCCCCACGCTGGGCCGGTTCCTCGCGGCGGTCCGGCCGTCCCGCCGCCGCACCCGCCGCACCGGCCGTCTCCACCCCGGAGCCGGAGCCGGGAGCGGCCGGATACCTGAACCTCCCCGGCCCGGAAGACTCGCTGTGGGCCTCGGTCCCGCTTCAGCTGCGCCAGAACCTGGCCATGCCCGCGTACCAGCTGGTGAACCCGGCGCGCGGTCACCTGGCCACCCCGGCGGGCCGCAAACTGAAGTCCGCGCTCGGGGCCGCCGTCCGGGGCAAGATCACCGGGACGCACTGGCTCGCGCTGCTCACCGCTCCTCGTACCGCGTTCGGCGGTCCGGCCAGCGCCCGCGCCGAGCAGGCGTACAAGGCCCTGGAGCAGCTGGTGACCGACTTCCTGCGGCCCGCGCTGGGCACCGTCGCCGGGGCCGAGTTCGCCGCCGGGGTGGAACTGGCCGCGCCCGCGCCCGCCGCCCCGGAGACCGACGCCACCGCCGTCCCGGCCCCGGCCGCCGCCGTGCCCGGCCCGGCCCCGGAAGCCGTCACGCTCCCCGCCCCCGCCGGGCCGCCCCGGGACAGCGCCGCCCCGGCCCAGCCCGGCCCGGCGGCCGGAACCCCGGCACCGGCACCGGTGCCGGTCGGCGACCTGGCCGAGCTCCTGCGCGTCACCACCCAGACGCCCGGGACGATCCTGGCAGTCACCAGCGCGCACACGACCACCGCGCAGACCGCTCTCGCCCAGGCCCAGGACCTCGAGCCCGCTCACCTGCCGACCGTGCAGGTGAGCGGCCATGACCGCTCGTCCCTGATCCGCGCCCTCTACACCCGGCTCGGCCTCGGCCAGCGCCGCCGACTCCCCGGACTCGACGAAGCCGAAGACCTGATCACCGCCGAGCTGCAGCACACCCCCCGCCTGGTCATCACCACCGCCACCCTCGGGCTGAGCCCCTCCGCGCTCCAGCTGCTGCACCGCCTGTGGGAGCCGAAGCCGTTCCCGCTGGTGCTCGTCGGCGACAGCACCCTCGACGGCCTCCTCAAGCGCCACGACCTCGCGGAACTCCACCCCCACATCACCCACCACCGCGTCCAGGAGCCCGCCGCCACCCCCGCGCCCGCGGCAGACCCGGACCTGGCCTCCGACACCGCCCCCGCCGCCTCCGACACCGCCCCCGCCGCCTCCGACACCGCCCCCGCCGCCTCCGACACCGCCCCCGCCGCCTCCGGCGACGACCTCGCCGCGCCCCACCCCGCACCGGTCGTCCCGACCCCAGCCCTCGACCCGCCGCCGTCCGGCCCGCTCCCGCCGGCCCCCGACCTGGTCCTGGCCCCGAGCCCGCAGACACTGCACCAGGCCCGCAGCACCCTCCCGCAGATGATCCGCGCCGCCGGCGAGGGCACCTCCACCCCACTTGCCCGCGGCACCCACCACGCCCTGCTCACCGCCCCCACCACCGCCACCGCCCTGGGCTGGGACCTGACCACCGCCACCGCGCACGGCACCGCCGACGCCCGCAAGAAGCTCGGCGACCTCATCGCCCTGGCCGCCGCCGGCACCCCCCAGGTCCTGCGCCGCCACGTCACCCCCCTCGCCGTGCTGCTCCCCGCCGCCCCCGACGGCACCCCGCTCCCGCCCGCCACCCACCCCGACCAGCCCACCCCCGGTACACCCGGCGTGGCAGCAACGACCGCACCCAGCAACAGAGTTGTAACGCCCACCCCGGGCGCCGTCCCCGCCGCAGCCGCGCCACCCGCTCCGGACCACAGCAGCGAAGCCGAGCCGGACGACACCCTGTTCTCCACCCCGGCCGCTCCCGCCGGCCAGCCGGCCCCGGCCCCGGCCCCGGCCCCCGCCACGGCCGAGCCCGACCAGTCGGCCCCCGCCGATACCGAGCCGGCCACCTCGAGCGCGCCCGCGCCGGCCGCCGGCGAACCCGCCCTGCAGGACCCCACGGCCGCGGCCCCGTCGGCCGGCCATCCGGCCACCACACCCCCCACGCCCCCTACGCCCACCACACCCCCCGCAGCGCCCGCCACTCCGCGGCCCCCACGCCGCCTCGCACCGCTCGCCGACGCCCTCACCACCGTCCTCACCCCCCAGGCCCCGGACCACGACACCAACACCCCGGCCGGCCCGCGCGCCCTGTCCACCGGCATCCGCACCCTCGACGACGCCCTCGGCGGCCTCCAGCCCGGCCGCTTCTACCTCGCCGCCGCCGCCCCCGGCACCGGCGCAAGTCTCCTCGCCACCACCACCGCCCGAACCACCGCCCTCGACCACCACCTCCCCGTCCTCTACGCCGCCTCCGGCCTCACCCACGCCGACGTCGCCGCCCGGATCGTCGCCGCCCACCTGCCCGTCGACTACCGCCGCCTGCGCACCGGCCGCCTCACCCCCACCGAACAAGCCGACGCCACCACCCTCCACACCGAACTCGCCGCCGCCCGCCTCTACATCGACGACGGCACCGACCTCACCCCCGAAGCCATCGCCGAGACCGCCGCCGACCTCGCCCACACCACCACCACCCAGCCCGCTCAGCCCGGCCTGGCCCTGGTCGTCGTCGACCGCCTCCAGGCCCTCGACGACCCCCGCCTCCCGCTCTCCGGCCCCCGCCTCACCGACGCCGCCCAGGCCCTGGCCCACCTCGCCCGCACCCACCACGTCCCAGTCCTGGCCATCCTCGACACCGACCACCCCGACCTGATCACCACCCTCGGCCTCGACACCACCCTCACCCTCCACCCCCACCCCGACGCCCCCACCACCCAACTCCTCATCACCATCGCCGAACGCGACCTCGGCACCCAAGCCACCCTCACCCTCACCGCCGACCGCACCCACGCCCGCCTCACCGACCCCACCCCCCACGACCCCTACACCCACCCCCGCCCGGCGCCGGAGGCGCCCACAACCCCCCCCACCCAAGCGCCGGAGGCGCCCACACAGGCCTCCGCCCGGCCCACCATCGCCGTCCCCGGCCACCCCGCCCAGGACACCGCCGCTGCGCCCCAGCCCGATCCCGACCCCGACCCCGACCCCGAGGTCACCCCGGGCACCGCCGCCGCCCTGGACGCCCTGACGCCCGACCAGCCCCCCGCCCACCCGCTGCGCCCGACCCGGGACCGCGCGGCGCGTACGGCCGCGCCCCGGCCCGCCCGCCCCGGCGGCGGGGACTACGCGGGCCGGGACTACAGCCACTTCCTCAACATGATCAACTCGGCCGTCGAGCAGACCCTCCAGGAGCACAGCGGCGACACCGAAGCCGCGATCACCGCGCTGGAGCTGAAAGCAATTCCGAACGGAATGGCCCTCTTCGAGGCAACCCGAGTCGGCGGAAATTACGAGCACACCGTCTACCCGGAACGCCTCGAATTCCTCAGCAAGAAATCCCGCGACGGAGCCGACGACATCTGGGAGGGCCGCCACAAGTGGGAGAACGGCCCACTCATGGACCAGCTCAAGGCCGGCACCCACCAGGACATCGACGTCGACGTCCTGGACACCAACGCCGCTTTCTGCAGCTCCCTGAAGACCTGGCTGCCCATCGGCGCCCTGCAGCACCAGCCGGACGGCGGCTTCAACCCCAAGCGCTCCGGCATCTACCTCCTGCCCAAGCGCCCCACCTGGGAACACCCGCACCTGCCCGACCCGATCGGCAACCGCCGCGAGCCCGGCCCGGTCCTCCTGGACGACGCCACCATCCGTCTCCTGATCCGCTGCCACAAGCTCGGCCTCGCCGAGGCCCCGCACATCACCCAGGCGTGGACCTCCGGCGCCTCCGAAAACATCGCGGAGAAGTTCCGCCGCGTCCTCACCACCGCCCGCGAAAAGGCCATCCTCGACGGCGACGACGTCACCGAGAAATACGTCAAGGCGATTTACTCAAAGTTCGTCTCCACCATCGGTGAATCCACCTACAACCGAGATCTTCGCCGACCCGACTGGATGCATATCATTCGCAGCCAGGCATTCGCCAACCTCTGGTACAAGGCACACCGCGCCCACGAACACGGCCTCACCATCGTCCGCCTCCGCGGCACCGACGAACTCCACATTACCGGCGACACCGCATGGCGCACGGTATTCACCGAAGGCCGCCTCACCACCCAACTGAAGCTCAAGAAGCAGTACACCCTTTACGCGAAGGCCACCTAATGTCGACCGACGGCTGGAAGAACTTCGGCAAATACGGCGCCGACCTCGACCCCGAAAATCGCCACGGGAAAATCGTCCTCGCCCGCGCCCTCGAAGACGCCCTGGAACGGATGATCGTCGAAGGCGGCATCAAGTCCCCCGTCACCACCCGCCGCGGCCTCACCGCCCGGATGCGCTACCTCACCACGACCCAAGGCGGCGCCCAGGCCATGGCCGACGCCGGCATCACCGCCGTCCCCAAGACCATCAGCGCCTGGACCAAGGGCACCCAGAACCCCCTCCCCGCCAACCTCGACGCCATCGACACTGCCTACTGGAACCTCCGGGCCGCCAACATCCTCAACAACCCCGGCGCGTTCAAGCAGCACCTCAACAACCAGGGCAAGGGCACCAAGGTCGAGATCCACCCCATCAACCAGGATGTCGTCGACGAACCGCGCCGCCGCGACAACCTGCGCATCCGCACCCTGCGGGTCCGCTACGTCTGGGACGACGCCGTCGACGCGATGATCGCCGGCGACGTCGGCAAGCTCGAGGAGATCTGGGACGACATCATCGCCGACCTCGACTCCGACTGGGGCGCCTACACCTACGTCCGCCACATCGGCCTCGGCGCCTGACCACCCCCACCAGCCGCGCGCCCGCCCCACCGGGCACAGCAGCGCGTACATCCCCGCCCCCGCAACCGCGCCTCCGCGATCTCCCAGGGACCGGTGATACCGCCGGCCAGGGCGAAGAAGACAGCGTGACGGCGCGCGGTGCGACGCCAGGCGCGCGAGCTGTTCAGGCCGCCCTCGCGTAGAAGCAGACGCCGGCCCGGCCGGTCACCGTGAGGACGTCGTCGGCCACGTCCAGGACAGCCGACCAGCCGACCGTCGGCCCCGCCCAGCCCTCCAAGTCGTCGAACCGCGCCCACCCGCCGGACGCCAGCCCGGCCAGGCGCGGACCCGGCCCGCGGCCGCCGGCCGACGCGAACGTCTCGACCCGGTGCGAGGCCGCGAAGACCACCTGCGCCCGCCGCGCGTCGACGGCCCACGCCTGCATGCCCAACGGCCGCAACGGCCCGCTGCCGACGTCGACGGCGCACATCGTCCGCCGTCCACCGGCGCCGCCTCGTCGCTCACACCAGGCCAACGAGCCGGCCCCCGGAGGCAACCCGCCAGCGGCCGGCCCCGCCCCGCTGCGCACCACCGGGCCCCGGACCGGAGCTCCACCACCTTGGCCAAGCCGCCCGCCAACCGGCACCGCAGCCACACGCCCGAACGCCCGGCCTCCCGGAGGACTTCCCGGTACAATTCTCGAAGCGCCGCAGCATGAATCCCCGGTACAACCCGGAGGGGAGACGGGGCATCAGGCGGGATTCCCTGACCGTGAAATTCTGATACAGGCTCAGGCTGATAGAGTCCGGTACAACTTCCCTGCCCCACAGCGGGAAATCCGTCGGATATGAAGGGCAATCAGCCCGATGCGGTTGACCGCCAATCAGGCGCGTTACAGAAAATGCCACCACTGCCTTGCACAAGCCTCGATTTGGTCGCTATAATTGCCTGACTGGTTCAGACCATTTGACGAGGGTTATAGCTGACTCAGAGTCACAGACTCCCCGGCCAATAACTTGTAACGAGACAGGGACCGTGACATACCGGAGCCCGGTACACAACAGGGCAGGCGCCCGGAGGGCGTCCACCGAAGGAGCCGGCCGAGCCCGGGAGTGAGCCCGGCCGGAGCAAGCAGAGCCCGAGAGCACAGAAGAAAAGCCTAGGTCAGAGCCCTAAAGGGCCGAGTCCATGAGGGGAGAGGCCACCCAAAGGCTCGAACACGGTACAAGGGCCGGCCCCGAAGAGACGCCGCCGATGGGGCGAGAGTTGTACCGACCCGCCCTCCTAGCTTGCCAAGAGCCACGGAGTGGCGTTACATCATTCCGTCACGACAGTGACGGCGCGTCATGTGTCCGGAGGAC